>CAMDDI010000095.1 GCA_945890905.1 Bacteriovorax stolpii | reverse complement strand
CAATTCTGAATCCAGAAATCACCTCATCAAAAATCAAAAGTGCTCCATTCTTTGTACAAAGATCTCTTAAGCCTTGAAGCCATGCTTGATCTTGAATCAAGAGTCCGTTATTGGCCGGAAGTGGTTCTACTATGATTGCTGAAATATCTTTGGGATAACGGGCGAAGACTTCTTCAATTTCTTTTAAATCTCCGAGTTCACAAATAAGGGTGTCACCCGCTTGCTTCTCGGTCACACCTTTAGAAGAAGCTTCCGCTTCACCGGCCAAACCAGATCCGGCCTTTATCAACATGGCATCAAGATGCCCGTGATAGCATCCATTGAATTTGATAATTTTTGAGCGGCCTGTAATTCCCCTCGCCAGACGGACTGCCGTCATAACAGCTTCGGTGCCTGAACTCATAAAGCGAATCTGATCAATGAAAGGAATTCTGTTCACAATATATTCTGCCAGCTCCAGAGAATATTTCTCACAAGCTCCGAAGGTCCAACCATTATCCAGCGCTTTAATGATGGCCTCTTTAATTTCTGGATCCTGATGACCATGAATCAAAGGTCCAAAGCTCATACAAAAATCGATATAATCTTTTCCTTCTTCGTCCCAAATGAAGGCACCCTTACCACGGTTAATAAATCGCGGAGTGGTGTGGAGACCCTTAAAGCTTCGGACTGGAGAGTGAACTCCACCCGGAACATATTTAAGGGATTTTTCAAAAAGTTCTTTGTTATTCATAACGTCCTTAAGGAATTAAAGCGTAAAACTGTTTCATCTCGGCCACTGGATACACAGATACATTGGCGAAATTAAATTCCTGCCAAGTTTTTCCCAGACCACAGAAGTGTTCAGCGTCTTTTAAAAAAGGAAACTTTTTCAAGAAAGCCTGATATTGAGGAAAGCTCGTCCAGTAACAAGCAGCCACATGTTTTAAGTTTTCAACGTAAAGAGGATCAACAATTTGTTCTTCCCGAGTATACACACCCACGGCCTGTCCCAAATCACTACTTCCTTCCCCGTGAGTGAGGACAACCCATTCTTGTTGAATTGAATTGTTTATCATTGCCAAGGCCTTAGAAGTTTTCATACTCCTCAACTCTTCAGTTCCTAAGCTGTCACTGGTTCCATTAATCCAGAATCCAGCACGGGTCAGCTCTTTAGCAGTCTTGGATCCAGCGGCCCAAAGTCCATCACAGCCTTTATTTAGGGAGGACTTTAAAGTAGGCAGACAATAGCGTGAAGTCACAAACACGTGCTTATTTTTTAAATCAAGATTAGAGGTGGTCGGAACTTTTTTTAAGTACTCATCATAAATAGTATGGGGAGCTGATCCAGAAGGTAGTCCAACAAAAAGTTTTTTATTCTTAGCAATTGTGGGATAACTCTGCCCCTCAAGCCACTTGGCCTCTACCCGGACACCATCAACTTCACCGGAATGCACATGCAAAAATTGTTCGCCAATTTTTTTCACATGAATTCCCACCGCTAAGTGACAGCCACCGCCAAAATCTTTAAAAGCCTTTCTCTCACGCATCACTTCTTCAACGGTTCGGGCGTGAGTAAGTTTGCTTAAAATCTCCGCCAGCTTTCCGCCATCAGCTCGATCTTCTTTCATTTCAATGCCCAAGGCTCCCTGAGAAGCAGCTGATGGGAAAATACTTTGAGGTAAGATGAGATAATTTAATCCTTCTAAAAGTCCGCGAAGTTCATCAGCAGATTTTTCCGTATGAGCTAGTCTCTCAATCCCAGCGAGAGCTAAAGTAATGGCGTGATAATTTCCGTCACGGAGTTTTTTTATTCGGGAGTTAATATTTCCACGAAGAGTCTCGCACTTAATATTAAGTTTTTGATCCTGAGAGTGGGGCAGGTAATCTGAAAGAGAGTGAGTCAGGTTGGCGATTCTTCGGGGAGAAGAAGTTCCCACCACAAAATCTCCACTCCAGTTTTTTAGCCTTTCGATGTTATCTTTTGAAATTAACAAAACATCGTGAGCAAACCGGCGCTCCGTTACGGCCGCAAGTTTAATTCCGGCCGGTCTCTCAGAACCTAAATCTTTGTAGGAATGAATGACAAAATCAACTTTCTCACCCAAGAGAGCTTCATCAAGTTCTTTGGTAAAGAAATCTTTTCCTTCAAGCTGCCACAAGGGTTTGTTAGTCACCTCATCGCCTTGTGTTTTAATCGTCACAAGTTCAAAACTCATCCCGGAGAGTTCAGTCAAAATATTTTTTATAAGTGTGGACTGGGTCACTGCTAAGAGTGAACCACGAGTGCCGATTTTGTAGGTGGTCATAGGGCTAGAGGTATCTCACAGCTGACTTCATTTGAGGAGAGTCATCCATCAGAGTTCGGTTTAATTTTTGAGCGAAAAGAGATTTGCGACGTAGTGTGATAGTTTGCATGGCCTCCCGGGCCAAATTAATCTGATGCTGCTTCTGGCCTTCAACAATGGCCCCTTCACTGAAAATATCGTCTAAGCGCACGATACCTTGAGCAAGGGTCAAATGAGTACGGATCACAGAGGGAGAACCAAGATCTACAAAGAGGCGAGTGGGATTACTATTAGACCAAGATTTAAAAAAATGCTCATCAAAGATTACAGACTCATGCCCAATGGTATTAGCAATAAAAGGCTCTGATACCAGATCTAAACGATTTTCCCATGGGATAATATTCAAATTATGCTGGCGTGCAAGCTCGGCGACTTTTACAAAGTTTCGGGCACAAATTGAGACCTGAGCTTTCTTCTTAAATTGATTAATCAAATCTTCGGCCATAGCACCAGAACCTACCACCACTACGTGAGCAGCGTTGGCCTTTTGGATAAGATGGCGACGGGTCAGTGAAGCATAAGTCTTCTGAGAAATCCCAATGAGATACTGAGTGCGGATATCTTTAGCGTCTTTAAAAAGTTTTTCTAAAATAGAAAGGAGACGGGTATTTTTTGACTCTGAAGAAGCATAAACTTTATAAGCATCTTTGAACTGGGCCACAATCTCATTCTCGCCAATAAGTTTACTTTTTAGACCACAAATTGTTTCCAGAAGAAACATATAAGCGTCGTCAGCAATCTTGATTTCGTGGTGAGGAATATCAGAATGGGCAAAAGGATCTTGGTCAAAAGCCAGATACAAAGAGCGCTGACAAGTGTTCAGTACAAACGTACTGCCATGGATTTCGCCCTGAGGAAGAGTTCCAGAGCTAAAATTGTAGAGTTTTAAACCATTTAACATATTCCCAAATAATATGGGTTTTGAAAGATGAAATTGTCATGAAAGTGTCATAAAACCTAGATTTCTCAAGGGATTTGGCCAACTAAAATTTATATAAGTTGTCGATTTCTTGACACATTCTTCACAATAACATTAATTCAACTTTGCTAATCTTCAACGGATCATGGAAGTAATAATGTCGACGTGGATTAAAACAAGAATGATCGCCTTTGACCAAAGAGTGGATGGAGCTGCTTCCTTCTTTGTTAAGCACTACGGAAAGACAAAATTCATGGTGGCCATGTCAAAGAAGGCCCAGTATCTGGGACTCGAAGGTTTGTTTCTCAAAGGACCCAAAGCCTTCATTTACTTTTTTATCTTTTATTTAATTAGAGATACGATTCTCTATATTATCATTCCCATCGGGTTTGCCTACATGGCGGACTAAGGCGCTTGAAGGAGCATTCATGGAAGCTTTCACCATCATTTATACCCTTTTGGGCGGACTTGGATTATTCCTTTTCGGAATGAAATTCATGTCGGATGGTTTGCAGGCCGTGGCCGGGGATGTGATCCGCAAAATTATTAATTCACTGACTTCAAATAGCATCATGGCCGTGGGTGTAGGTCTTCTTGTGACTTGTATCATCCAGTCTTCATCTATCACCACAGTCATGACTGTGGGATTTGTGAACGCGGGTTTGATGACTCTTACTCAAGCTATCGGTGTCATCTTAGGTGCCAACATTGGGACTACCATTACCGGTTGGATCATCGCTCTTAAAATCTCAAAACTCGCTTTGCTTTTAGTGGGTGTTGGATTTATTCCAGGACTTTTCTCAAAAACTGAAAAGTGGCAACATTTAGGCCGCGCGATTTTAGGTGTGGGATTGCTATACCTTGGTATGCAGTACATGGGTCAAGCCTTCGCTCCACTTCGTCAGAGTCAATCTTTCATGGAATCGATTACATACTTCACTCATCAGACTCATGGGGCTTACTTTGCTTCCATTCTTATGGGCTGTTTACTCACCATGGTGGTTCAATCGTCCACAGCGATGCTGGGTATTACCATGGCCCTTTCCATGGCAGGAATTATTCCTTTCCATACGGCAATTGCCTTAGTTCTCGGGGAGAATATTGGGACTACAATCACTGCAATTTTGGCCTCAATGGGAGCTACAGTAAGTGCTCGCCGTGCCGCTCTGTCTCACGCTTTAATTAAAATTTTTGGTGTATTCATTGCTTTCTTGATCCTTCCATCTTACGTGAATTTAGTTGATTCACTCATTCCTATGGATCCACTGTTTATGGATACAGATGGTTCTTACCCCCACGTGGCCCAACATATTGCTTTGGCCCACACTTTATTTAATTTTGCAGTGGCCTTGATGTTCTTGCCGTTTATTAAGCAGATTGCAAAACTAGTGACAAAAATTACACCTGAGAGAAATGAAAAAGAAGTTCCACACTTACTTGTCTTAGGTGATCCTTCAAACATGCTTCCCGCTGCTTCCATGGCGCAGGCCGAATCAGAACTTCGCAAAATGAAAGAGATCATCGAGCGCATGTATAAGCTCAATCGTGAATTCTGGTTTGCGGATGAGTACGATCATAAAATGCTCGCTAAGATTTTGGATTACGAGCGCATCACAGATAACATTCATAAAGAGATCACCGTTTTTCTTTGCTATGTCATGGAAAAACCCATGTCTCATCATCAGTCTGAGCAAATCCAGGCGATGATTAAAATTACTGACGAGCTTGAGAGTGTGGCCGACTACATTGAGCGTTTGGCCAATTACCGCAGCCGCTTTAAGTCTAATGAATCTTTGGCCGGAGAGAGTCGCACAGAATTCTTCCAGTTCTTAGACGCAGTTTGGACCTTTTTTGTCTTGGTCGGTCAAGGTCTTGATAATGGAGATTCTTTAGACATGAGCGACATCGAGTCAAAATCAAATGAACTTCAACTATGGGCCGATAGTATGAGAGAGAAGCACCTTGATCGTATTTCTAAAGGGGCCTACTTGCCGGTGACGGCACTGACCTATTCAGATATGGTTGTAGCACTTCGTAAAATTCGCGCGCACTCGCTTTTGATGGCGGGAGCGATTGAGAATTTTCACGCTAAGCACGAATAATTTACTTTAGGATTGTATGAAAACTTTGATCTTAGTTTCTCTTTTTTCTTTTTCTGCCCTGGCCACTTGTCCTCAATTGAGTGGCGTTTATAAGGAATGTACTGCTGATACCAGCATGAGTATGTTCCAGCTCAAAGAAATTAAGATGGTTCAAACTAACCAACTCTTCACCGTTGATACACTCGATAACTATGAAGCTACTAACTCGATAATGTTGAAGGCTGACGGAAAATCCCGCACTGAAACTGTTAATCAAGACGGCACAGTTTATCAAATGACTACCAAGGCTGTTTGCATGGGGAATAAACTCGTGGTGAATTTTCAAGCTTTCGGTATGACAGAAATTCATACTTACTCTAAAGATTCAAATGGTGCTCTTATCTGGGATGTTTCTTTACAAAAAGATCACATCGGTACTGCGACTTGTAAATAATAGTACGGTTTATCAACAACTTGACGGGTTTATTTCTTCATTCACAATTTCCTCTCTTTTTGGCAATATGACACTTTAAAACGTTTTTTCTTCAAGGAATTAATCTATGGGATTGATCTTCACTGCTTCGGAAATTATCGAGAGAGATCGTGGTCTTACTTTTGATGACGTACTTCTTATGCCAAAGCACTCGGAGATGAATTCCCGTCGTGCTCCTCAACTCGATTCTCGAGTGACAAAAAACTTTGCTCTTAAGACTCCTATTATTTCGGCGAACATGGATACAGTGACTGAAATGGAGATGGCAATTAAGATGGCCGAACTCGGAGGCCTGGGGATTCTTCACCGCTTTATGACAGCTGATGAACAAGTTCGTCAGGTCAAACTCATGCGTGAAAAAATTAAGCCTCTGGGTCTTCCAGTAGCTGCAAGTATTGGTGTGAAAGAAGATGGCATGCGCAGAGCGGATCTTTTGGCCGATGCAGGTGTGGATATTCTGACCATCGATATTGCTCATGGTGACTCCATCATGATGTTTGAAACTCTTGATTATGTAAAAAAGAAATATCCTCATATTGATGTGATCGCTGGAAACACTGCCATGCCGGAAGGTGTGCGTGGACTTATCGAGCACGGAGCAGATGCTGTGAAAGTGGGAATTGGACCAGGGTCTATGTGTACCACTCGAATCATTACTGGTTGTGGGGTTCCTCAATTATCTGCGATAGCGATGTGTGTGCTAGAGGCCCGCAAGTATGATGTGCCTGTGATTGGAGACGGTGGAATTAAAACTTCTGGTGATATGGTGAAAGCCTTCGCGGCCGGTGCTCAAACGGTGATGCTCGGATCAATGCTCTCAGGGTGCTTAGAGACCCCAGGAGAAATTGAAGGAGGGCGCAAGCGCTATCGTGGGATGGCCTCAAAGGACGCCCAAGTATCTTGGCGTGGAGAACTTCCTAAAGGAATGGCCGCTGAAGGGGAGGCCCGTTGGGTTCCTTGCAAAGGCTCAGTGGAAAATATTGTGCATGAGATGTGCGGAGGCATACGCTCAGGTATGACTTACTTGAATGCCAATACTATAGCGGAGATCAACAAAAATGCTCGCTTCATGGAAATGAGTGCATCTGGTATGATGGAGTCCAAACCTCACGGACTTAACCAATAGGCGCCCATGTTCACTGATGACGTATTCAATTCGATTCTCAAATATCCCAAACTAGCAGAGCGTCTGGCCGCAAAACCGGAAGACGCTGCTAAAATAAAAAAACTCTTCAATGAGATTAATGGTGAATTTTCTCCCACGGTGGTGAAGTCAGCGGTGAGAATTATTGATGCTACTTTTTCTAAGCTCTATGATGGTGTGAATCTAGAAACTCCACCGGATATGGATTTTCATAAGCTCCAAGAAAAGTATCACATCGTTCTTGTTCCTAATCATCAGTCTCACGCCGATTACATTGCTCTTACTTATTCTATTTTTAAAAAATTCGATGTCTCCATCCGTGTCGCCGCAGGAATTAACCTAAATGTTTTTCCCATGGGGCAATTTTTTGGACGTGCGGGAGCTTTTTTCATCCGCCGCTCCTTTACCTCGGATCATCTCTATAAGCTGACCTTTGAAGCCTATATTTATTCTTTGCTTGAAACCAATCAGATCGTAGAATTTTTCTTTGAAGGTGGTCGCACCCGTACAGGTAAACTACTCAAGCCTAAGTATGGATTGTTTCAAATGCTTTTAGAGTCCCACTCTCAACTCAAAGATGCTAAGCCACTACTTTTTATTCCCGTTTCTATAGCTCACGAGCATATTCCCGAAGAGCGCGCTCACGCCCGCGAATTGGGAGGGGCCAAAAAAGAGCCAGAGAAGGCGACCCAATTATTAAAGCTCTTCAAGCTCTTTAATAAGCGTCTTGGCACCATTCACATCCATTTCGGAAACGGCATTGTGGTGAATGGCTTTGAGGGTGATCTAAAAGAAGCTACCCAGAAATTAGCATTTGATTGCTTTAGAGCTGTGGGGCGCGAGATGCCTATCACTCCTTCTTCGCTCTTAGCACTGATTATGCTGGATGAACCATCAGGTGCTCTGACTTGGAAGCAAGTTGAAGACCGCGCTCATGACGTCATCGATTATTGTAAGGCCCTCAATATTCCTATGACTCCTTCACTTCAGTTGGAAGTTTTTCAAGACTCTCTTCGTAGTGCGCTGGATATGTTTATAGGAAATAAGAAAATCGAAGTTTTAAAACGTGAAAAGCTCAATCAAGTTTTCTATGCCATTAAATCAGAGCACCGGGTAGAAGTTCTCTTTCATAAAAACATGATTCTTCATCACTTCTTAGTTCCATGTATTATTAATTCCACGTGGTTTAATATGTTCAATGGCTCTATCAAAGACGGCATGCAACTCACGCGTTTTTTGATGAATAAGCGCAAAGAACTCAAATACGAGTTTTATCTTCCGGATACAAAAGACATGATCCGTGAGGCCCTCACCATTATTTCCTATGCCCTTAATCGCAAAGTTGATTCCATGGAAGAGTGCATGAAGCTCACTTCTCAAGAACTCTATCAACTCGCGACCAAGGTGAGAAGATTCTCAACCGCTATTTCTTATCTCTACGAGGCTTATTATATTTCTGCTCTAGCAGTGAAATATTTGGGTCAAGAAAATTTCACCCAAGATCGTTTTGTTCAGGTTGCTAAAGAACTCTTCCAACTTGAGCAAGAGCATGGAAGAGTGGTGAAGTATCCTGAAGCATTTGCTGTTCCGATTATTAAAGAGACTTTGATTTATCACCTAAATCAAAAAGTTCTTGAGAGAAATGATGACCGCACTTTCCACGTCATTGATGGCACCAAGCTGGATGATCTTATTGAGAAATTCATCCGTGACCTTAATGATCAAGTGGCGATTAATCTCAAATTCAATAAGGCCCTGCCTTGAATTCCATTCTTCCCAACATGCGCCTTTTAACGCGCCAAGCGCAGGTGAGTGTCACGGAGTGGATGAGCGAAACTCAAAAGATTGACGACGCTATGGGTGGATTCGGACTGGATCTCTCTGAAGAGGCCGTTTACCTGTTATTTGACGATATAAATGAACTCAATCTCCGCGTTGCCCGTCCAGTCATTGGGCCCCTCAAGGAGCTTCAGGCACCTTTTAACATCCAGGACTGGTCATCAGCTCCAGTTCACCGCTTATCCGTACCAAATTCCCAATGGAGTGAGGTCTTTGACCTAGCTCAGACCGAATGGCGTAAACTTCAAGCTTCTAAGCTCAAATATCTTTCCCAATTCATGATTCGCCTCGAGCGGCAAATTGACTCGGGACTCATTCTTAAGACTGAAATTCTCTTCCATGAATGAATTGTTGTTTTTAATTTGTCAGCTTATTCCAAGCGTTGTAATTTTTGACTTATTTATTTGGCCTGAAAACACCGTTGGAGGTGGGTTATAAGCGAGAAAGTTCAAGAACCACGTGTAAATGATAGAATACGTGCACACGAAATCAGATTGATTGGCGATGATGGAAAAGCTTACGGGGTTGTGACTCTAGCTCAAGCTCGACTCATGGCCGACAGTGAGAACATGGATCTGATTGAGATTTCTCCTAATGCTGTTCCACCTGTCGTTAAAATGATGGATTACGGAAAGTACAAATACCAAATCCAAAAGAAACTTGCTGAAGCCAAAAAGAAGCAAGTGGTCATCGATGTAAAAGAGATGAAGTTTCGTCCAAATATTGAAAAACACGACTTAGAAGTGAAGATTAATCATATTGAAAAGTTTCTTGATAACGGTGATAAGGTCAAGCTCCTTATGCAGTTCCGTGGTCGTGAAATGGCCCATAAAGAAATCGGCCTTGCTAAATTCGACGAGATTGTGAGAGCTGTTCTGGAGAAAGGTGCCGTGATTGAAGCTCCCTCGAAGTTTATGGGGAACAGAGTGATCGCCATGGTGGCCCCAGGGAAGAAAAAATAATCAAATTACACTTTATCTTGTAGTTAACACATGTTAACTTCATGCACTCTCAACAGTGCATTTTTTTAGTTTTAGGAGCGATATATGCCAAAAATGAAGACCAAGCGGGCTGCTGCCAAAAGATTCAGAGTCACAGCAACTGGTAAAATTAAATTCAAAAAAGCTTACCTACGTCACTTACTTGTAAACAAGTCTAAGCGTGGGAAGAAAGATAAAGGAACTCCAGGATACGTACACCCTGGTGATTACCATAACGCTAGATCATGTATTCCTTACCTTTAGTAGGTAAGAATTTATAAACCAACGAGAGTAGTGAAACAGGGTTAAGCGATTTAAAAATCCCCCTGAGAACGAAGAAGGAGAGCCAAATGGCACGAGTCAAAAGAGGGTTTAAGGCCCGTCAACGTAGAAACAAAGTTCTGAAACTTGCTAAAGGTTTCCACTTCGACAGAAGAACTAAGTACAAGCACGCATCTGAAACTGTTCGTCGCGCACTTCACTATGCATTCATCGGTCGTCGTCTTCTTAAAAGAGATGTTCGCAAACTTTGGATTGTTCGTATCAACGCTGGAGCAAGACAACTTGGGACTTCATACTCTCAGTTCATCTCTGGTCTTAAGAAAAAAGATATTACGATCAACCGTAAGATGCTTGCTGAACTAGCTGTTCACGACTTCAAAGCATTTGAAGCTGTTTTCAAAGCAACTAAGTAATTAAAACAGAAAAGCCACCTTCGGGTGGCTTTTTTTTGGCCAAAACCCCATCAAACACGTCAGTTTCTCATCAAAATTCATTTAAAACAGTACCTATTTTCCGTAAGTTGCATTTTATTTTGTTGCTGAATTTCTTTTTACTGCTAACCTATTAATAATTAGTTAAAAGTGGCGATAAGCTTTTGAAACTTAATGGGAGTTTTTCAATGAGCATGACGAAGGCAGATATTGTTGAGCGTATCTACAAAGAAGCGGGTTTCTCTAAGAAAGAGGCAGCCGAACTTGTTGATTTGGTCTTCAAAGTCATAAAAGACACTCTTGCTAAGGGCGAGAAAGTTAAAATTTCTGGATTCGGAAATTTTTCTATTCGCGACAAAGCAACTCGTATTGGACGTAATCCTCAGACTGGATCTGCGATGCCCATTAATGCTCGTCGAGTGTTAACCTTCAAACCTTCACAAATCCTTAAGGAAGACATTACTGAGCGCTATGCTCACCGTCTTGATGAGAGTGGGAATGAAAATACCGCTCTTCCAGTGAAAGAAGCTAAGCCACGCGCCCTTTCTTCATTCCTCAATAACGAAGATGACACTGTTTATTCTGATGATGCTGACGACAACGATGACGAATAGATAATTGTTCGTTATCCTTTTTAAATGATTCCAAATAAATCTAATTTTAAGTTTCAAGAACTCACCCCCATCACGGGGGTGAAGCCTTATGTTATCCGTTTCTGGGAAACTGAATTCGACGATATTCAACCTGTGACATCTGACTCTGGTCAAAAGCTCTACGGACGCAAAGATGTGGAAGCGATTTTAAAGATCAAAAAACTTTTATTTGATGAGAAACTCACCATTCCTGAGGCCCGCATGCTCATGAAAAATCTCGATGAAGTTGATAAAGAGGGTGTGGCAGCAGCCGTTCAAGAAATGGCCGACGATCAAAATGTTGCACTCAACATGGTTCAGAAATCACTGGATCTGATTAACGAGATTAAATTCAAGCGAAAGTGGTAATCCACTTTTTTAAATCTGAATGAAGATCT
>CAMDDI010000094.1 GCA_945890905.1 Bacteriovorax stolpii | reverse complement strand
GGATTGATGAATTAGAGAAGAATCTTGTTGAAATTCAAGGCCGGGAACGAAAGCTTTTGACCTTGGCGGTTGATAGAGAAGGATTGATGGTTAAGGTACAGCGATCCATTAAGAATCTGGAGAAGACTTCTATTGAAAACCGCAGAGGCATCTACGCCAACTTGATTAAGTTCGCTGAAATCCATCCTCTAAAAATAAAAATCGGAATTTACGCCCCGGCGGTTACCAGTTGGACCAATGTATTAAGTGGTGGGACCAGCAGGACTTGAACCTGCAACCACCCGGTTATGAGCCGGGAGCTCTAACCAATTGAGCTATAATCCCACTAATAAAATCGAGCCTTTAATCTACTTGATAACCCTACAATTTGCCAAGTTTTAGACATCGGGGATAAATCCTATAATTTATTCAAAATTCGCAATCTCCAAAATTACTCGGAGTATCCTTTTCCTGTAACGCCTAACATTTAACCAGAAGTTTGTTATGATTTTGAAGAATTTCGCCCTTTCTGCCGCTCTCCTAGGAATCATGGCCCCAAGCTTCTCATTTGCTAATGAGAGGATTGAATGCCCTCAGGCGCCTTCAGTTAGTACTCCTCTTCCTCCAAGATTTTTGGAGAAAAATGGACTTGTGGTCGTAGGGAATGTGAGCATAGAAAATCTGAATAAATTTATGTTTGAAATCAATAAGTTTCCAACACTCTTAAATAAAGAGATGGTGGATCGTGGTGCAAAATTGCACGTCATTGAAGGCTCAGGAGTTACTGCAGATCCCTCATGGGTTGCGACCGACGTCCATACTTTTGATGGTCGTCCTTGGTCAGAAGTTCCGGGTGCTGGTGGATCCAATGTGCTGCGTGGAGAAGCAGTTCCTACTCTTGTAGTTGCGAATCACCTTTATGATAACCACGGTTCAATTAACTTAGTTCTTCATGAAAGAGCTCACGCCCTTGATAGTTTGTATAAATACAGTGGAGTTTCTGAATCAAAAACCTGGTCAGATCTTTTAGAGGCCAATCCTGGAGTTTCAGAATTCTTGGGAGAAATTTGTACTAAAGGTTACTGCGATGGTCATGCAAATGAAGGCTTCGCTGAACTTTTTGCTTACAACTTTGCATGCCAAGAAACTAAAGATGATCTAGCGAAAAAATTTCCAACGATCTCTCAATTTCTAAATGGTCTTACCTCCACTGAAAAGATTCTGATTGATGAAGGGATTTTGCCAAAGACTGCTAAGGAATTGGAAGCTGACTTTGCCACTGAAATAGCCAATTATGAAAGAGATAAGGCTCGCTATGATCGCTATATGGCAGATAAAGCTGCAAGAGAAGAGCGTGAGGCCCGTGCTCGCCAGGCCAGAGAAGAGCGCGAAGCTCGTGCTGCTCAGGAGCGTGCAGATAAAGAAGCTCAGGAACGTGCAGATAAAGAAGCTCGGGACGCCGCAAGAGCTGCGCGCAACCAGCCTCAACCACAGCAGCAGAATCAGGAACCGGATCAAAATGATACTCCTCCAACTTCTGAAGAAGCTCCAGCTGAAGCTGATCAGGGACCGAATGTGATTGACCGTATCGTAACCGTTCTGACTTCTGAAGAAACTAAAGAGAAGGTCAACGAAACGACCACGGCAGTAGTTGATACAACAGTGAGAGTAGGAACAGTGGTGGTAAACCAAACTGTTGAAACCAGCAGAGCGGCTGGATCTCATATCTCTCGAGGATTTGGTTGGTTGAAAGATAGATATAATGAATATAGACACCCAGATCAGAACTAGATAAAAATGGAGCCTATGAAGGCTCCTTTTTTATTTGTTAAATACTCAGGCAACGGCAACGATTTTATTATTCTAAATCGCCCCAGCGAAAATCCAACGTCAGAAATCATCACGCAAATGTGCGACCGCTACTTTGGTATTGGTGCAGATGGCGTTCTCATATTAAGTGAATCTGCAGTTGCAGATGGACGCATGCGGATTTTTAATGCTGACGGAGGTGAAGCCGAAATGTGCGCCAATGGATTGCGCTGCTTGGCCACTTATCTAGACGATTTAAGCTCCGAAAAAAAATCTTCATATACCATCCAGACCATGAATTCAGTTTATACCGTTTATAATTTAAACCATGCTATGGCCATCGAGATGGCAGAGATCAAAGATCGAAATCTTTATGACTTTACCGGGAAGCATCCTTTTGAGAAAAGTTTTTATATCAATACCGGAGTTCCTCATTTGGTGTTTTTGGTTACTAATGCTCACTCAATAAATATCAAAGAAATTGCACCTCCATATCGTCATCATCACATGTTTCCTAATGGCAGTAATGTGAGCTTTGTGGAAGTCAAAGATGAGGGCTCTCAATTTGCCTACGTGAGAACTTTTGAGCGTGGTGTAGAGGATGAGACACACTCTTGCGGGACTGGCCTGACAGCTTCCGCGCTGGCCCTTGAGCACTGGTTTGGATGGCGAAAAGAAATAAAGCTTCAAACCAAAGGTGGTAAGCAAAAAGTTTCTGTGGGGGATAAAGTTTTTTATTCCGGTGAAGTGCGGTTCTGTTTCTCAGGAGAATATCCCCTTGAAAGATAGATTAGATAAAGTACTCACGGAACGAGGCTTAGTTGCTTCTCGATCTCAGGCCAAAAGTTTAATTGAGAAAGGGGATGTCTTAGTTCAAGGCAAAGTTATCACCAAGGCCAGCGAGAGTGTAGATAGTGATGTTGAAATTTCTTTAAATGCTCCTCTGTATGTAGGTCGCGGTGCTTTTAAGTTAGAAAAAGCCTTGAGTGAATTTAAGGTGGATGTAAAAAATTTGGTGATGCTCGATATTGGGGCAAGTACCGGTGGCTTTACTGAAGTTCTATTACTTCATGGAACGCAGAAGGTTTACGCTATAGATGTGGGACGCGATCAGCTGGCAAAAAAAATCCGGGAAGATATTCGTGTTGTGTCTATGGAGGGAACTAATATTAAAGATGTCTCGTCACTCCCAGAACTGGCCGATGGTGCAGTGATTGACCTTTCCTTTATTTCTGTGACCAAAGTTTTGGATTATGTTAAAAATTTAATTAAAGAAAATGGCTTTGCTATCATTTTAGTGAAACCACAATTTGAAGCGGGGCTTGATCGCTTGCCTAAAGATGGTGTGGTTAAAGATGAAATTCTTCGGCAAACCATTCTTAAAGAAGTTATAGCCTTTGCTACCAATGGTGGATGGAGTCATCTCCAGACAATTACTTCTCCTATTGAAGGCAAAACGGGAAATATAGAGTTTTTGAGTTTTCTTAAAAGAAACTAGAGATCAAAGTCATAGCGTAAATTAATGGAATTGATCACATTGTTTTCTGGCAAGTTGCTGAGAGTGGCCCAGAGTTTATCTTTCTGATAAATCAAATTGTAATCAAAGAAAAAATTTCCTGCCATGTTGAAGATGAGTTTTAAATCATTCACTAAATTCAAGTTATCGCTTTCGATATTTTTGGTGGCAAGATCTTGATAGGGTCTCACCCAAAGTAAATTTTCAAACCATACTCTTTCATTGATTCTGCTTTTCATAGCAAAGCGCAGACCGTGACGAAGACCGCTGGTTTTATCTAATTTTGTTGAGCCATCAGGACGAAGAATATCTGTTGTTCTAGTGTCGTAGAGAGGAATGTAACTCAAATCGATGTATTCCCAAGATTTAGAATCATAGAGATGCCAAGTAAATCCAATTGGGCCCACTTGCCAGTGACTCTTTGGAGTGGCGACCGAACTAAAGCGCTGAGAGTTGTAGCTAATCAGACTCAAAGATGAAACCGAGGGAGTTAAGTGATGAATCACAAATTGGGCCTGTCCTGAAGTTCCCCGAGTGGAAATGGATTCTTTGGTCACAGGATCTTTGAGCTTGGTTTGTTGCTGCTCAAATTGAGTCATGAGGCGGTATTTTGAAGCGACATTTCCTCCACGAAATCCGTAGCGCAAACTTTCAGCTTCATTGATGGATTGGCGGGTAAAAGGTGAAGCATAAAAAGATGCTTTATAGGCCTTCAAATCCCGACTGAGACGGTCTTGATCAAGAATCTGCTCCATGTGCAGCTTTCTTTTTTCTGGTCCTACGGTTTCGATGAGATCGCGCTCAGTAAGTTTTTCAGGCAGGTCACGCTTAACTTTGAAGGGGTCTTCTTTGGGATTAGTTTTCGGAGCTTCAACGGCAAAGTCTTCAATTTTTTCACGCCACCCAGCTTGGGGCATGGGTATTTCTTTATCGGCCAGTCCTGAAATGGTGTAGGCATAGTCCATTGAGAAGGCTTTCTCATTGGGAACGCGGTAGATTCTCCAATAAGAAGTAGTGGCCCGAGATTTTAAGCAAATGGCCCGTGAAGTGTAGCCTTCGGTCTCTGAAGAGAATTTAATATGATCGTTTCTCTCAAGTCCATCCTCTAAGCCGCGGTCTATCATCACCACATTATTAGAGAGTGCTTTAAGAATTTTAACGTTTTTAATCTGCTCAAAAGGCTCAAGGGCCCAAGCCGAAAAACTCGAAAGAATAATGAAGAGAATCCACATTCCTCAAGTGTAATCGATTTCGGAAATTATAAAAGTCTAAAACTAACTAATAATTAAGGGGAGCATGGACTGGAAGTCCTTCTTCTTTAAACTTATTAAGGAAGGAGAGATTAATTAGCAACGATAGGGCCTGAACTTCTAACTTATTTCTTTCACACAGTTTCATGGCCGCACGAAGTGTACCACCAGTGGCCAAAACATCGTCTACTAAAACTACTCGTGCTGATTTTTCATTTACAATCATTTCTAAAATATCTGTGCCGTATTCCAAGACATAGGCCTCGGCGATAATAGGAGGAGGGAGTTTGCCTTTTTTTCGCATAGGAATAAATCCTTTACCCTTAAGCTGGGCCATGGCCGCACCTAAGATAAAACCGCGGGATTCAATTCCTACCACGTGATCAATTTGACTCCAATCAATAGTAGAACACATAGTCTCGATGACTTCTGTGAAGCGCTCTTGAAGTAAGGGAGTGATATCTTTAAAGATAATTCCTTGCTTAGGAAAATCAGGAACGCTGCGAATATGTGTTTCAAATGTATGCATAAAGACTCCTATTGAATTTTAAGACAACCTACCAAACTTCTTAAGGTTAAATCAAGCTACTGTAAGTAAATTTTAACTCCCAAAAAAATCTGCGTTCTCTATAATCAAGCGAGCTCGACTTCGGGCCCCTCATTCGCTCTCAATTTTTTTACAGGATGTAAAAAATGGAAACAAGACCTGTTATCATTATCGGTGGTGGTATCTGGGGCTGCCTTTTGGCCTATAGACTCAAAACCCACAGGCCAGAAATTATCTTTAAGCTCTATGAGCCTACTCATGATGTAGGTGAAGGGCTCTCTTGGACTTTCCATCAAGGAGACCTGAATCCAGAAGCGGCTCGCTGGATAAGGCCCTTTGTTTCTAAAAGCTGGGGTAGCTATCAAGTCGAATTTCCAAAATTCACTAAAATAATTTCAAATAAATTCAATCTTATTCATTCCAGTCAGTTTGAAAAAGTTCTCAAGGAGATTTTACCTGAAAACATTTACCACAATGATGAGATTGATATTGAGGATGCTTTAGTTGAAGGCCGTTTTGTCATCGATACCAGAAATTTTGGGCATTTTAAGCCCCGTGGCTTTCAAAAGTCATTAGGGTTTAATTTCAAACTGAAAATTCCTCATGAACTTCGCTCACCTATTACTATGGATACAAAAATTCCTCAGTTAGATGGATTTCGCTACTTACAATTTTTCCCACTCTCAGAGAGCGAATTATTAGTGAGAGACGTACGCCATTCGCAAAATCCCTCTTTTCATACAGGCTCAATCAAACAAGATATGATTGATGAAATGATCAAACGTGGGTGGGAAATTGAAAGTGTTGATGATGGCCAGGAATTTTCTCTGAACGGAGTGCCGGATACTGAAGTGAGTGTTCGAAGTGAGGGTAGAGTGATTAATCTCTCAGGCCTATTTCATGATACAACCGGAGATGCTCTCCCCGATGCCGTGAGACTCATTGATCGCATGGTGCAAACGAGCTTTCGCTTAGGAGAGCTTAAAGAAGTTGTGAAAAACTACCGTATGGAGCGAGAGGCCAATCGGAAATATTTCCGCTATCTCAATCGCTCTCAAAATAATCAACAAATCTTTCAATGCCTTTACCAGATGCCTTCACTACTTAGATCTAAGTTTTATGCCGGCGAGATTGAATTTTTAGACCTTTGCTGGGCCCTATTGGGACTTAAACCTCAGCTGCTTAATATCGCTAAATTGCCTAAACTTTTGACGGCCATCCGGGGATAGTCGATTCCCCCAGCTTTAAGTCCCTCTAAACACCAAAGCCATTTGGCCTCTGCCTTGCTCTATTCCCAGTATGAAGTTTATTTTGTTTCAGGCAGTTATATTGTTTTTATTGATGGGGGCCACGGCTTCTGCATCTGAACACCATATGATTGATACCCTAGGAATTTCCACCAAGGGGGGGCAGTTTGTGGCCCTAGAAGAATATGGCTATAAAGCCGAGAGTCATTCCTATTATGTGAATATTAGAATCATCAACGTTTGGACCAACCAGTTTGAAGGTGCCCATATCCGGATCGAAGAGTCAGCACGCAGAAAAAGTAATCTTGTAAGTATTCGTCAGAAGGCCAAAATTTTGGCCCGACAACAGCTCATCCGCTACCGCATCCCGGTTCTCTAAGGCAAAAAAGTCTAGTGTAAAGCTGACTTCTTTCATGCAATAATCTTTCCGGGAAATCCCTCCCTTCCATTTAGGATCTCAGACTATGTGTGGACTACTCGCTTACTCAGGTGACACCGATAAACTCCCTGACTTTAAAACTCTTTTCGATCAACTCCGTCATCGTGGACCAGATGATACAGAAATTGTTAAAGCCGAAAGTAATCTAGCAAGCATGTGCTTTCACCGTTTGGCGATTATGGATCCGACTCAGAAAGGTCATCAGCCTTTTGTAGATGATACAAATGGAAACATTATTATTTGTAATGGGGAAGTGTATAACTACGAAGCTCTCAAAGAGCAGTATAAATCGGCCCACAAGTTTAAATCTGAATCTGACTGCGAAGTTCTGGTTCCCATGTATAACGATTTAGGTATGAAAAAACTTTGCCAAAATCTGGATGCGGAATTTGCGGTGGTGATCTGGGATAATGTTAAGAAGAAACTTTTGGCAGGTCGCGATCCGATTGGAATTCGTCCTCTGTTCTATGGTTATAGCTCAGAAAATAAAATCATGTTTGCTTCTGAAATCAAAGTACTCACTCCTTTTTGCAAGAAGGTTGATTTCTTCCCTCCAGGCCACTTCTTTGATGGAGATAACTTTATTCAGTACCGTGACCTCACAACGGTGACTCAGTTCTCACCAAAAAATATGGATCAGCATCTCAAAGATATTCGCGAAAAACTCATTGAAGGAGTTCGCAAGCGTCTTGTGGCCGATGTTCCAGTGGGTTTTTTGCTCTCAGGTGGTCTTGATTCAAGTCTAGTTTGTGCCATTGCTCAGAACATTTTGAAAAAACCAATTATTACTTTCTCTGTGGGTCTTAACCATAACCCCATCGATATTCATTACGCCAAAACCGTAGCGAAATTTTTAAACTGTAAACTTCATGAAGTTTACTTTGATAAAAACGACACCTTAAGTGTTCTCGATAAATTGATCTGGCATCTTGAGACTTGGGACATCACAACCATCCGTGCTTCTATTGGGATGTATATCGTTTGCCAATACATTCATGAAAAAACTGATATTAAAGTGGTGCTCACTGGCGAAATTTCCGATGAGCTCTTTGGTTATAAATATACAGACTTTGCGCCGTCTCCAGCCGAGTTTCAGAAAGAATCGAAAAAGCGTGTCGATGAACTTCACATGTATGATGTTTTGCGCGCAGACCGCTCTATTGCTGCTCATTCTCTCGAGGCGCGAGTGCCTTTTGGAGACTTAGACTTTGTTGAATCAGTGATGAAAATTGATCCTGAGCTAAAAATGAACACCACCGGCATGGGGAAATACATTCTTCGCAAGGCCTTTGATGGAATGAATATTCTTCCGGAAGAAATTCTTTGGCGCGAGAAAGCCGCCTTCTCTGATGCTGTCGGACACTCTATGGTGGATTACTTAAAAGAATTTGCTGAATCCAAATACAGTGAAGCAGAATTTGAAGCTGGTAAAAAGAAGTACGCTTACGGTACTCCTTTCACCAAAGAATCACTTCTTTACCGTGATATTTTTGAAAAGCACTTTGCTGGCCAGTCTCATGTAATTAAAGATTTCTGGATGCCAAATAAGTCTTGGCCAGGATGTAATGTTCAGGACCCGTCGGCACGGGTCCTATCCAATTACGGAAAGTCTGGAGTCTGAATTATTTAAAGGTTTCAAAAGTAGTAACTGGCGAATCGAAACCTTCAAAGTATCTGTGACCACCTAGAATTCCCAATGTGGAGTTATTGAGCTTAAACACTTGAGAGAAGCCTTTGGTTTCTTTCAAGAAGCGGCCTGTATGTCTCCAAGCTTCACTTTTAAGATTCATTTCATAGATATGGGCCACATATTCGTAGTTCATTTCTCCGGTTTTAAACATTCCACCAAAGACATAAAGCTTATCATTGAGAGTTTCAGCGGCTGGAGCAAACGTAGCAAAAGGAAGAGGTTTAAGTTCTGTGCTGACACCTGTTTGAGGATCAAAGCTTGTGACGTTTTGAAGCAGTTCAAAGTGAGAAGCACCCACACCAAGCCCGCCTACCATTAAAACTTTCCCTTGATAATCAACACCTGTAAGTGCGCGACGCAAAGGCATAGGAAGTTTATAGTCTGCTAGTTTTAGTTGTTCAGTTTCAAGATCAAAAATTTCTACCGTATCTAGAAAAGTTCCATCATAATCATTTTTAAATTTTGGAGTGGCGTTCCACCCTGCGGCCAAGATGACTTTGTTATCGATAGTCACGGCCACGTTCGATGAGCGGGGAGAGTTGAGTTTTCCGATAGTCTTCCACTCATTTTTTTCAATATCGTAGCGATCAATCTGATCTGTGGATTTCCATTTAGGCAAATGGTCTGCTGAATAGGTAAACCCTCCGAAAGCGTAGATATAATTTCCAAAAGCAGCAATTTGATAGCCGTGGGCCAGGAATGGTCTCGGAGCAAGTTCTCTCCAAGAATTAGTGGCGATCTCAAAAACGAAAAATTTATCACTAAACGATTCTGGCGGGTAAGTATGCTCGGCCCCTTGATGACCGCCACACATATAGACTTTTCCCTGATGAACAACTGTGCCAAATGATGATCTTGGATTGCCTTCATAAGGAGACAATTCACTTTGAGTTAAATGTGTATCACCTGAAAACTGAGGAGAGTAAGCATCCCATGTTTCAGATTGAGTATCAGGTAAGATTGAGACCCACTGATTATTTTCAAGTTTATAGAGTCTGAAGTGCTCTGTTTTATCAGAAGCAAAAACTAACGAATTATCTGGCATAAATGTTGGGGCCATTTCACTTCCAGCATCATTTGTCGCCTGAGTGATCACTTTGGTTTGACGGTTATAGAGGTAGATATTCCAACTTCCCTCTTTTTTAGCTGTGAATGCAATTGTTCTTTCATCAAATGAAAGTGTCGGAGACATCCCTTCGGCAATCACTGTTTTTTCATTTTCGATTCGGTCATAAGATATGATTTCTTTTTTTCCGGCCATGTTTCTTTGATAAATCACAAAGCTTCCGTCAGCGGAAGGTCGTGGGAAATAGGATTCATCTGCTTCATCTAAAGCTGTAGCCGAATCGAGAATAAAATCACCTTTTCTTTCTCCTTGGCGCTTCACAAGTTCAGCGCGGTCAAAAAAGAAAATGGTATTTTTGTTATTTGCTCCGGGGGCCGTGTAAAATATGAGGCGTGTGTTTTTAGTAAACTTAGGATGAAGAACCATTCCCTTATTCAATGGATGGAATCTCTGAGTAAGCATCGTCTTACGGTTAAGGTAAGTGAGATGTAGATCACTTTGGTCAGATCCTTCCGAATAAACTATTTCATTTCCGTCAGGAGTAATATCGGGGTAAATGGCCCATTCTTTTCTAGAGATATCGTTGATGGTTTGAGCTTCTCCATGATGACCTAAAAACTGAATGGTTTTTTGAGTTTTAGTCTCACGCATGTACACGAAATCAGCGCGAGTTGAGCAGGAAATAAGGAGAATTAAAAGCGGGATAAACTTCATATGGTGCCTTAGGATAGGAGCGATTTTTCCCGATCATAGCGAAGTCTGTTTGATGGATCAAACACATTTTATTGCTGCGTCGCCACAATAAAAAATTTGCCCGATATCTGGGAACAAAAAAGAGGCCTATACTGACTCCATGGTTCGCGTCTATCTCACCCATTTCAAACTGCTTTCACCTAATGTAAAAACCTTCCTGGCCGGAAATGCTATCCAGGGGTTTGGTCTCTCCATATACACCCTTTTATTTAACCTTTATTTGAAAGAACTTGGGTTCGGAGAGTCGGCCATTGGTGGTTTGATTTCTACCACCTCTCTGGGTATCGCTTTGATGGCCATTCCTGCGGCCTTGATTATTGAAAAATTTCATGTGAAGCACTTAGTCTTAACCGGCATGCTACTGGCCTCAGGTTTTTATTTTGTTCAGATTCTGAATACATCGGAAACCTCACTTTTCACCTTTGGACTTTTGGCCAGTATGTTTCAGGCCCTATTTAATATTTCCGTCTCTCCTTTTTATTTGCGCAACTCAACTCCTCACTCACGGGTGCATTTATTCACCATGAATTCTTCACTAAATATGGCGGCCCATCTTTTAGGGTATTTATTGGGTGGATATCTTCCGGAAATTATCCGTTGGTTTGATCCGGGTATGCCTAAGGTGGGTCAGTACCGAATTGCTATGATGGTCGCTATATCCATTGTGTTCTTATCCAATTTTATGTTTCTTAAAATTAAGCGCGTACCCATTCCTAAAGTGAAGAAAAAGCTCTTCGAAGGATTGCGGGAAAAAGAGTGGCGAGTGATCTCCAAGCTTGCGACTCCGAAACTCTGTTTTGCTTTTGGAAGTGGACTCATTGTTCCCTTTTTAAATCTTTATCTAAAAGAGAGATTTGCCTTCTCCAGTAAAATGATTGGTATCTCGTATGCTATTCTGCAGTTATTTATTTTCGTGGGGATTTTTCTCACACCTCAAATTGTGAAGCGCACGACTCATTTAAAATTTATCTTAATGACATCAACCTTCGCCATTCCGTTTATGATTGTGATGGGTCTTACGGGGAACGTAGGTTTGGTTCTAAGCTGTTTTTTTATGCGCGGAATGCTCATGAATATGTCTAGCCCTATCACTTCTATGTTCGAGATGGAGCGGGTTCGTGAAAAAGAATGCGTCTTCGCTTCAGCGATAATTATGTTTTTTTATCACTTGGTTTATACCTTCAGTACGCGCCTAGGTGGATTTTTAATTGAGAAGTATTCCTTCGGTCCAACCTTCTACGTCTCAGGTGCTGCTTATGCTGTGGCGGTATATCTCTATTACCGCTTCTTTAAGGCCGAAGATCTTATTAAGCACACGGAAGCTCCCGTGGTTATCACCGCTAAGGCCGCTTAGAAAATTTGTTGGGTGATTTTATCCATGATGCGGGTAAATTCCCCGGCATCTTCTTCAGAAAAACGCTTAAGCTCCGGTGAATCTAAATCAAGAACTCCTAATACTTTTCCATTCTTGATAAGTGGTACCACTAGCTCAGATTCAGATGCTGAATCGCAGGCAATGTGCCCTGGAAAGGCATGAACATCGTCCACACGGATAGT
>CAMDDI010000093.1 GCA_945890905.1 Bacteriovorax stolpii | reverse complement strand
CTTTAAAGTTCTATGCGGGTTCTGTAAAAAATGGCGTTCTTACTTTTAGTGAAGATTCAAAAGTCTTTAGTCTTCCGGCAGAACCCACAAGTGGTCTTACTCTTGTAGACTATAATTTAGATGGCTGGATTGATCTTTATATCGGCAATTGGTTTGAAAATAAAAAAGGTGAATATATTCCTGTGGCCGACCGTTTGCTTAAAAATAATAAAGGTAAATTTGAAGAAGTGACTCAAGTTCTTAGAGGGGAAGCGGATAAAACTGCGGATCAAGTTTATCCTCCCAATGCTAAACCCACTTATGGATCGTCTAGTTGTGATATCGATCAAAATGGCTACCCAGACATCCTCACGGTATCTTCATCTGGACATAAAAATAAACTCTGGATGAACCTTAAAGAGCAGCGGACAAATGATCGCTACTACGAAGACGTAGGTCCCATGACTAATTACGCTTCTGATCCTGATGGCAGTCTAATTCCTACAGGTGGCGGACGAAACTTTTTTAGCGCATGTACTGATTATAATGATGACGGCATCATGGATCTTTTTTTGGGTGATCTCTCTCATGCTTATGATAATGAATCTGTCGACCGCTCCAGTATCCTTACCGGATCCCGAGAAACATATCCTCCTTATTTTATCCGCACTGAATATGTAAGTGACGTTACAAGTGAATCTTGGAACCAAGGGGACAGGAGAGCGGTGTGGGTTGATTACAATATTGATGGGAGAATGGATCTCTTGGTAGATAACTCTGGATTCCCACCTTACTCGCGTCTGGTGATGTTTGAGCAAGATGAAACCCACGCATTTACGAACGTGGGATCTCAATTAGGAATTGATGTGGTTAATCCTGCTGGAACCGTCACTCTTGATCTTAATCAAGACGGAAAACCCGATATCATTACGGCCCAAAATAATATCCGTCGTGCGGATATTCCGCCACGTTTGTATGTTTTTGAAAATCAAACAAAGACTCTCGGAAGAAAATCCATCAAAGTTCATTTGCATGGAATCCGGGCCAACACTGAAGCCTTAGGGGCCATGGTTATGCTCTATACTCAAACTCAGAACCGCAAAATTGTTCAGAGACGTTGGGTGGAATATTCTCAAGGTGGACTCGCCTCTCAAAATGAATCAGGAATTCTTTTTGGGATAGGTGAGGGAGTGGAAGCAGTGGGACTCAAGGTGCGCTGGCCGATCATTAAAAAAGATGGTTCTTCCCTGGGCTCAGTGGTGGAAAAGCTCTATTCACTGAAAAGTATTCCGGAAAAAGATTTTATGGAGGTCACAGTGTGCGAAGATGGGAAAATCCTAGGTGGTCATTTGTCTTGTCAGTTCTAACGCTTCTTGATCACATCCACTAAGCTCTTAATATGCTCAGGCATGGACTTAAAGTTTAAGCTCGAGAGATGAATGTGCTGCTTAGGAAGATTTTTGAGATCATAAGTTTTTAAGTGCATATCGTGATCTATAGTATGATCAGGAACAATTGAAATCCCCACACCTTTGCGGACTAATTTTAAAATAGTGGTAATTGAATTTACGACAATTGTTTTCTGTGAGCGTTTTTTAAATAATTGGAACAGATGATCATGCTCAGAGTACACAATCCAAGGATACTCATAAGCTTCTTTAGGATTAATCTCTGCCTTACTTACAAGCACCATTTTTTCTTCGAAGAGTTTAAGTGAACTCACAAGTTCGCTCTGAATGTTTTCAGTACTAAAAATCAAGTCGTACTTCCCGTTATGGAGTTTATCTTTCAGAAGATCTAAACTTGTCACTTCAACGGAGAGTTGATGCTTACTATTTTTAGAAAATTCCACCATCACATCGTTAAACCAAGTCTCTAGAAGTCCGTGGAGGATTCCCACACGGATAGTTTTATTCATGTGACCAAAAAAGATGTCCTGGAGGCTGTCTTCAAATCGGCTTAATTCCTCTAAAAGCGCCTGTCCTTTTTCAGTAAGAAGCACTTTTTTAGAGGAGCGGATAATGAGCTGCTCACCCACAGATTCTTCAAGGAGCTTAATTTGTCGACTAACGGCCGATTGTGCAATGTTGAGTTCGGTTGCAGCTTTGGAGAAATTGAGTGTCCGGGATGTCACCATAAAAGCTTTCAGGTAGCGGTAGTCCGGTGAGATCTCTTTCACTTATGGGCCCAAGGTGGAAGTTTAGAAGTGTCTTTGAAGAATTTACCTTTGTGAGCTCCATCCGCAGCATTGGTGAGCACAAAACCCTCTTCATTATTTCCCGTATCCAGTAAGTAATCCAGGGTGGATTCTTGAGTATAGAAAGCCGTGAAGGGGTCCATAAGAATTTTGAGATGAAACTTAATTTGAGGAAAGTCCCGCTCAATGAATAAATCATCTGGATAGGTTTCTGAGAAGCCTGTGTCGTATGTAAATCCGCCGCAGCCTTTCCCGCCAATTTTGATACGGAAAGAGAGTCCTTCGAGAGTGTAGTCGTTTTCTTGAATTAACTGGATTTGGCGAATCGCGCTATCAGTTAAAAACAGCTTGATGTCCTGGGCCGTTATTTTGTTTTCCATGGAGCCACCTTATCAAATGTTTTGAATGTTGTCTTTACTTCACTTGCCCTTTATCCTTTTTAAAATTGAGGTAAAAATGAAGGCCCATTACATCGTAGAAATCGAGAATCCTGAGCAAAACGTAGTGAAAGTTACCCTAAAGCTTGAGCGTAAAGCTGGTGCTCAAACCATGCGGGTTTTTATGCCCTCTTGGAGCCCAGGATCTTATTTGATGCGAGAGTATGCCCGTAACATCCGCTGGATAAAGTTCTCCCAAGAAAATGGCGAAGATCTTTTTTTTCATCAAGTGGCCAAGGGTCAATGGGAAGTGAATTGGGATAAGTCTGAGCTTAAAAAACCCATGAATAAGTTTGATGTCACTTATCTCATATATCTCAATGAACTCACTGTTCGGACTTCACATGTTAATACTTCTCACGCTTTTTTGCATGGACCTAGTTATCTTCTTGGGGTCTTCGGTGAAGAGATGGAGAAGCCTTCCATTGAATTCCGCTTTCCACCAATTTGGTCAAAGCTCAGTACTTCTTTAACGGATATTTCTCCTGAGAGATCGCACTTTTTATATGAGGCAAAAGATTATGATGAACTAGTGGATTGCCCGGTTGAAATAGGTTGTCAGGAAACAGATGGCTTTATGGTTTTAGGCAAGCCTCATACTTTGGCATTCTATGGAACAACTTTTCCCCATCATGAAAATTTAAAAAATGATATGAAGAGAGTGGTGGAAATTACTGCACGCCATTTCGGGAATGATCTTCCTTATGATCAGTATCTTTTTATTACGCATTTCGCTCCCAAAATTCGGGGAGGTCTTGAACATCATAACTCAACCGCCTTGCAGTTTGATGGCCGAAAGATCGCCAATCGAAAAGACTACATTGCTTATCTCTCCCTTGTCGCCCACGAGTATTTCCATCTCTGGAACATCAAGCGCATTCGTCCGGAGGAGTTGGGTCCTTTTGATTACCTCACTGAAAACTATACAACCATGTTGTGGTTAGGTGAGGGGCTTACTAGTTTTATGGATGACCTGCTGGTTTACCGCGCAGGCCTTTGCTCAATCGAAGAATATCTCGACCAAGTGAAGTCAAATCTTGAAGTTTATTTCGCTACTCCGGGAAAAAAGTTTCACTCTCTTGAAACGAGTTCTTTCAACGCTTGGGTTAAGCTCTACCGGCCAGATGAGAACACCAAAAATTCTTCTATTAGTTATTACTTAAAAGGTGGATTAGTGTTCACCGCTCTTCATTCTCTTCTTCTGCAAAAAGGAAAAGGCATTGATGATGTGCTGACCTCTTTGTGGACTCATTACAAAGATCGTCCGAGCAAAGGAATTCGTACGGTTGAAGTTTACGACATCATCAAATCTATTGGGGGAGAAGAGATAGCCAATACATTCTCTACGATGATTGAAACGACTGAAGATATTGATTTTGAAACTTGCTTTAAAAAAATGGGTATGGAATTTATCTGGATTGATAGCAAGCTGCCTTATCTTGGGATTGAATGGGATTTCCAAGGTGAGAGAGCATTTGCCCGAGTGGTACTTCTCGATTCACCGGCCTATAAAGCTGGAGTGAATCCAGGGGATGAGATTGTTTTCTTAAATGGTCTTCGCTTTCAGAGAGAAGACACCATGGATTTGCCTTCACTTTTAGAGATCAATAAATCCTACGAGATGATTGTCTCCCGCATGGGTAAGGTGGAGCGAGTGGAGATTGTCCCTAGTACGGCCCCAAAAATACTGAAAGAGATCTCCATCAAAGACCGCGCGCTAGCAGAAAAATCCTTGGCCTTTGTTGGAAAATAACGATTTGCGGCGAGAAATGCATGGCAGCTAAAACATTTAGAATGCCTACAGATACCCGAGCGTGTTTCTCTTGAAAGGATTTTCGCTCTAAGATAACATTCTTCTCAGCAAAAAAATTGGCTTTGCCGATAATCACTCATTGTTACAAATTTAAGTCCCCACTATACTTGATGCATACAAACTTTCAGGAGATTTCTCTATGGCCAATTTGAGACACCAAGCCAAGCAAACCGTTTATAGCCGTCGCCCAAGAAAATGTGCTGTTCCTGTAAATGACCAAGGTAAATATTTAAGAGTAAGTCAGTACTACGGTGAAAACGTTTATAACTATCATCTTTCTAAATCTCTATCTCTTGAAGATAAAGATTCTTTAAAGCAAATTATTGATGGAAAAAGAACCATTGATAAACCACTTGCTGCTAAAGTGGCCAACTCAGTTCTAGAATGGGCCATCTCAAAAGGTGCCACTCACTTTTGTCACTGGTTCCAACCTCTCACTGGATCTACTGCTGAAAAGCATGATGCGTTTTTAAGTTTTGATGGTGACCGTGCTATCGAAGAAATTACGGCCACTCAACTTATGCAAGGTGAGCCTGATGCATCTTCATTTCCTAACGGTGGATCTCGTGCAACTTTCGAAGCGCGTGGTTACACAACTTGGGATTTAACATCTCCTCTTTTCATCCAAGAATCTGCGAATGGAAAAACTCTTGTTATTCCTACAGCGTTTGTTTCTTATCACGGGGAAGCTCTCGATACGAAAACTCCGCTCCTTCGTTCTGATCTTAAAATCAATGAAGTGATGACTAAGTTCTCTCACCTCATCGGTATGAAAGATGTGAAAAAAGTTTGGACCACATGTGGTGCTGAACAAGAGTACTTCTTGATTGATAAGGCCTTCTACTTTGGTCGCCAAGATCTGGTGATGACTGGTCGAGCACTTGTGGGATCACTCACATCTAGAAACCAGCAGCTTGAAGATCACTACTTTGGTATGATTGAAGACCGAGTTCTTGCTTACATGCAAGAAGTGGAAATCGAACTTTATAAAATGGGGATCCCTGCTAAAACTCGCCACAACGAAGTTGCTCCTGGGCAATTTGAAATGGCGCCGATCTTTAAAGACGCCAACGTTGCTGCTGATAATAATCAAATCGTCATGACCGTTCTTCGTAACGTTGCTCTCAAACATGATTTTGTTTGTCTTCTTCACGAAAAACCATTCGCAGGTGTGAACGGTTCAGGGAAGCATTTGAACTGGTCAATGTCTTCAGACACTGGTGTGAACTTCCTTGAGCCAGGACATAATCCTCATGAGAACTACCGCTTCCTAGCTGTGGTTGCCACTGTGGTTGAAGCAGTTTACCGTCACGCTGATATTATCCGTATGGGTATTGCAAGTCATGGTAACGATCATCGTCTTGGTGCTAACGAAGCTCCTCCATCAATTATGTCGGTGTTTCTTGGAACAACTTTGACGAAGATTTTTGAATCTATGGTAACAGCTGGCAAGTATGAACACGAAGCTCGCAAGACCCTTGATCTTGGTGCCCGTCAGCTTGCGGATATTTTCAAAGACAATACAGACCGTAACCGTACTTCTCCATTTGCTTTCACTGGGAATAAGTTTGAGTTCCGTGCTTGTGGATCTTCAGCTTCAATTGGATACCCACTATCAGTATTGAACGCTTGTATCATCGACGTGTTCACTGAAACCAACGTTCTTATCGAAGACTCAATCAAAGCTGGTAAAACAGTTGATGAAGCTCTTATCGCAGTTGTGATGAAGTGGTACGGCAATGCTCAAAGAGTTGTGTTCAATGGTGATGGATACTCTCAAGACTGGGTTAAAGAAGCTGAGAAGCGTGGCCTAGGTAACTTAAGAACAACTCCTGAAGCCATCGCAGTTCTAAAAGATGAGAAGAAAACTTCGGTGCTTAAACGTACTGGAGTATTTACTGATTCAGAAATTTCTACTCGTCACAATGTTATGCTCGAGCGCTACATCAAGTGCCGCCAGATTGAGCTTAAAACGCTTGCTGGTATGGTGAATAAGCAAATCGTTCCTGCAGCAGTTGAATACAAAGGTATTCTTGCTGATACAGTGAAAAAGCAAAAAGACGCAGGAGTGGATAGTTCTCTAGAGCTTGAACTCTTAAAAGATCTCGCTGCTCTTTCTAAGTCAGTTTACGACCAGACCCTCAGCATGAATGCGGCTCTTGATGAGCTTCATCATAAGCATGACGAGGAAACTATCGCTAAGAAAATTGCGATGGAGCTTATGCCTCAGTCAGTAAAGGTTGCGGATCTTTGTAATCAAATTGAAGAAATCGTGCCTGATGAAAACTGGCCTCTTCCGAAATTCTACGACATGCTCTTTATTCGTTAATTAGAAATGAGAAGGCCCGGGAAACCGGGCCTTCTTTTTGTCTTAAATTGGTCGAGTAAAGTAGAGGTCACACTGCTCAAAACACTCCCGCACATTTCGGGCCCGCTTACTTTGAGCAAAACTAATTCCCATACGGTTAGCTTGAATATCTTTCAATTCAGCTTTTCCAGGTCCAAATAAATCCCTGAGCTCTTTAAAGTATCCAACGAGCATCACTTCAGGTGCTGGACAACTCAAAGTGAGCTGGCAAGAAACTGAGCAGTGCTTGTTTTTATCGTAATCAGAATGGGCCTCTGATCTTGCCACGGCTTGATCAAGTTTAGCTCTTGAACAAATCAAATCCCGGTTGGATTGGGCACGAGTTTCACTTGGGAAAGCAGAAATCATGAGTGCTAAAAGTGTGGCGCTAAGAATTTTTCGTAACATGGTCTACCTTTGATAAAAGCCATTTTTTTCTAAATCTTTATAGATCACTTCAAGATCAATGGGGCTGGCGAAGTTGCAGGTTAAGTTGCCGCGGTCAGTGGCCCTGAAGTTTGAAGAGTTTTTATGAATCGAAACTCTCATGTTCGCAATCCCCACGGCCGTTCTAGAAAGATAGAGGGTCGAGGTATAAATATTTTCAGGACCAGTAGTGACTTTTGAACCTGTAATTGCACCAGAGCTATCCACTTTTACTGATCTCACCAAAAGATCATAGGAAGAAATATTCAAGGGACTGGTAATAAAGGGACGGATCTTGATATAGAGAGGTCCATTTTCTTGAGTGCTCATATGCACTTCGCCCTTATAAGAACGGGTAGAGTTACCATCAGGGCCAGTCAAGCGGTGGACACAGTCTAAGTTATACTTAGAGAGCCATGAAGCTTGGGCCGAGAGTGAAATCAAAAAAAGGACTGCTGCATATTTTTTCATATTCTTAGAGATCTTTTTATTGAAGAAGAGATACGAAAGAAATTAATAAGGTTTTCATAGTCTCCTCAGAGTAAATATTCTGATAATTCTCCCATAGACATGTTTTCATTTGCTGACGTTTGAAAAAATGTAAAGCTGTGTTTAAAGTTTAGACAGCGACATAAGGCTTGGAATTTCTAGTGTAAGAAACCCTCCATGTCTGCCTTCCTAGCTGTTCCTCTACTTTAGAGTGGCGACGACGAAAATACTCCAGATGCACTGTATTGCTTCGTTTAAGTATGAGCGAAGTAGCGAATATTCCTTGACCTTTTTCTGGATGGACCTTATCTCTATTAAGGTACGCAAAAATTAGGAATGAAATGGCAGACAAAAAGTATCTGGTTATTGTGGAGTCACCCACAAAAGCTAAGACCATTCGAAAATTCTTACCAAGCAATTATATTGTTGAAGCAAGCATGGGTCATATCCGTGATCTTCCGCAATCTGCTTCTGATATTCCGGCAGCTCTAAAAAAAGAAGATTGGGCAAAGCTTGGCGTGAATGTCGAAAAAGATTTCGATCCGCTTTATGTTGTTCCCAAAGATAAGAAAAAGATTATCACTGATCTTAAGGCCAAAATGAAAGATTGTGCCTGCATCTATCTTGCGACCGATGAAGATAGAGAAGGTGAATCGATTTCTTGGCATTTGCTGGAACTCTTAAAACCCAAGATGCCAGTTAAGCGCATGGTGTTTCATGAGATTACAAAAACTGCCATTCAAAAAGCCCTCAAAGAAACTAGAGAAGTGGATGAGAAATTAGTTCGCGCTCAAGAGACCCGTCGTATTCTAGACCGCTTATATGGATACACTCTCTCTCCGCTGATCTGGAAAAAAATTGCTTACGGACTTTCTGCTGGCCGGGTTCAATCTACGGGATTGAAAATGATCTGCGAAAGAGAGCGGGAGCGCATGCGCTTTAAGCGCTCTGTCTATTGGGACATCAAGGCCACAGTCGCTCCTGATAAAGATAAGAAAGCTCACTTCGAAGCAAAACTCAGCTCCATTAAAGGTGCTCGAGTTGCTGGTGGTAAAGATTTTGATTCTTTGACCGGTAAGCTGATGGAAGACAAAAAAGTTGTTCTTCTGGATGAGAAAAAATCTCGTGATCTCGCAAAAAACATTGAATCGGCCACTTGGAAAGTCACCAGTGTTGAAGAGAGAACCTTTAACTCTAAACCTGCCATTCCATTTATTACTTCCACTCTTCAGATGGAGGCCAACAGAAAACTCGGTCTCTCTTCTAAAGACACCATGAGAACTGCTCAGCGCTTATATGAAGAAGGTCTTATCACTTATATGAGAACAGATTCACCCAATCTTTCTCAAGAAGCCATCAATGCTGCCCGTGAAATGGTAGTGAAGCTCTACGGAAAAGAATATCTCAACCCAGAAGTCCGTCAGTACACAGCTAAGCAGAAAGGTGCCCAAGAAGCCCATGAGGCTATCCGTCCTGCTGGTTCAGAGTTCATGCATCCGGATAAAACCGGAATGACTGGACGCGAGCTTCAGCTTTATGAACTTATTTGGAAGAGAACCATGGCCACTCAGATGAAAGAAGCTGAGAAGGCGAGCATGACCATAAAAATTGAAGCCGGGGATGCTGAATTCTCTGCATCCGGCACGCGGATTTTATTTCCAGGATTTTTAAGAGTGTACGTGGAAGGATCAGATGACCCTGAAGCGGCCCTTGAAGATAAAGAAGTGATTTTACCTGTGCTTAAAAAAGGTGATGTCATAAAGGCCATTGCTATTCATCCAGATCAGCACGAAACAAAACCACCTGCCCGCTTTACTGAAGCCTCCATTGTTCAAGGCTTAGAGAAAGAGGGAGTAGGTCGTCCTTCAACTTACGCTTCAATTATTGGAACAATTCTTGATCGCGGTTACGTGAGAAAAGATGGATCAGCTCTAGTTCCTACCTTTACGGGTATGGCCGTGATCCAACTTCTTGAAACTCATTTTGAGCACCTCATGGCCTATAGTTTTACTTCAGAGATGGAAGAGTCTTTGGATAAAATTGCTTATGGCGAAGAAGACTCTCTTAAGTATTTAACCAAGTTTTACAAAGGTAAAAATGGTTTAGCGAAAAAAGTTGAAGAGCAAGATAAGAAAATTAAACCTGACGAATCCCGCACCATTCACATCACTAAAGATGGTGTGAAAATGGATATTAAAGTGGGCCGCTTTGGGCCTTACGTTGTGAAAGGCGAAGGCAAAGATGAAGTTCACGCTTCAATTCCTGAAGACATCGCTCCTAGTGATCTTGATCCTGCCCAAATTGATGAACTCTTAAAGAATGTGGCCGATGGCCCAACACCCATTGGTGTTGATCCAAAAACCAAACAAAAAATTTACTGCTTAGTGGGTCGCTACGGTGCTTATTTCCAATTGGGAGAAGTCACTGAAGAAAATCCTAAGCCCAAGCGCGCTTCTTTGCCTAAAGGCAAAGAACCCAAGACTGCCACTATGGAAGACGCCATCTTGGCACTTTCTCTTCCTAGAGAGCTTGGTGTTCATCCTGAAACCAAGAAGCCAGTCTTGGCCAATGCCGGTCGCTTTGGGCCCTACATTATGCATGACGGGAACTTTCGTTCTTTGAAGAAAGAAGATGATCTTTACACTGTAGAACTAGCGCGTGCCCTGGAGATTCTTGCGGAAGAAAAAGGTGCCAATCGCCGCGGTGGTAAAGTGCTCAAAGATTTCGGAATGGTGGCCAAGTTAAAGAAGAAAGTTCAGGTTCTCGACGGAAAATATGGTCCCTACATCAAGATGGGCACCAAGAATATCAATCTTCCAGAGGATAAGCGGGACCCTAAGATCATAGAGAAGATGACTGAAGCGGAGCTTGCGAGCATCGTTTTAGCAGCTGGGAAGAAGTAAAAAGACGCTGCGCAGAAGTCACAAAAGATGAATCATCTGATTGACTTATGGCAGCCCCGAAGGTATTTTTCCTGAACTTAAATTCCTAGATCGATAATTTTATAAGGATAATCGTATGAAAAAAGGTATTCACCCAGAGTATAGAGATGTCGTTTTCAAAGACGTTTCTTGTGATTTCGAAGTATTAACTAAATCAACTATCAAGACTACTGATAAGACAACTTTTGAAGGTAAGGAATATCCTCTCTTCAAAATCGATATTTCTTCAGGATCTCACCCGTTCTACACTGGAACTCAGAAGATCATGGATACAGAAGGTCGTGTTGATCGCTTCAAGAAAAAATACGGAAAAAAATAGTTACTTCAAAAAGCCCCTCTCAAAGAGGGGCTTTTTTTTTGCCTTCTCCTCTCACTCAGTGCTAAACACTGCCTCACTAACTAAATGAGGCTTTCATGTTCAAAATCATCGTTATCATCTCAACTCTCTTCTTCTTCGCCAATGCTCGGGCCGAAGTCGCTCTTAGTTGTGAATCAAGTGGGTCTTGGAAAATGCTTCCTGTGGGAGACGACAAACTTCTTGATGCTGAAATTAATCTTAACTTCGGTGGGAATATGTCCATAGCTGGAGACTCAGGAATTTGGTCTCACTTTAAGTTGAAAACTAAAACTGTGGACACATTTGTCTTTGAAAGTGCAAAGCCTGATTCTACTTGGCAGACCCAAGATCTCATTGCGACAGTTGATAAAAGTCTCGTCCTCGGAACCGGCAAAGGTTCTATCGTGTTTAAGCACAAGACTGATGCTTCAAAATCTAAAACCTATAAGTGTGAGTAGAGAGACCCAGAAAAGCCCCGATCTCACTCGGGGCTTTTTTTTGCTGCCGAAAAGGAAAGTCAGTCAAAGTTACAGAAACTATCTATAAACTTCTTGGGTATAAATCTACGTCTCAAATTGATTGTTTAATCTCTCTATAAAGTTCGAACTTACCCGCTACCATTTCGACATTGAAAAGATTTTAAGTGTTGCTACAATTTAAAAACTGGTTGGGGTGATCATAAGATCATTGCAGTGGATAATACAGTCGCCCTCAACCAGAAAGCCTCCCCAAATCCTTAGGGTTTTTTGTTTCTAGTTGCAATTAATGATTCAGTTTAGAATTCGATTAAGGTGGCGAATTCTCGGCGCCGTCGAAGCTATGCGAAAATTAACAACACTGATGCTGATGACGATGAGAATGCTGAAGATTTTTAGCGTGGGAGAAAACCAGTAACAAACTT
>CAMDDI010000092.1 GCA_945890905.1 Bacteriovorax stolpii | reverse complement strand
TTTCTGCATGCGGCTCTGGTGTTGTAAAAGAATTTACTTCTATTAAAATATTTTCCCCTGCATCACCGTAATTACCAGCAAGAGATGTCTTGGGGAATTTCCAAATTGTTTTTCTGAAACGCCCTTTTTTTGATTCCCTACTGTCGCCGGTTACGGCCGTAAATCCTGTAACACAGGCAGTTTCAATCGCTTTCAAAACTTTATTGACGGCATTATCACTAGCGCCATCTTCAACAATAACTGCTAAATCAATATCTTCTGAAAACCTGAAAATTATCTTGTGAGCCTTTGATAGTGAAGTCCCACCTTTGAATACAACTTTGTCAGCAACAGCTGATTGCGAAAGATTTCTAAGGGCAAGCGTAACCCAATAGTCTTTTTCAATTAGAACATCTGCAATACCAAATTCATGACTGGTCAAGTCTATCAATTGTTTAAATTCTTTTTCGTTTTCATGAAGCTTCACTTAATTCTCCATTTTTGAGCATACTTTAATACTGCTCCTACTTTAAAAGTTGTTAGAGAATTTAAACTTTTATAAAGACGATCCGTGATTTCAGGATTCTTCTCATCCAGAATTGCTCCGAGCAACGCCCTCACTGAAGGCTTATCCTTCAGTGCGAGATCAACTAATCTGACTTTTTGACCTTTCTCTAATTCTAAAACTTTGAATCTCAATATTTGTATCGCTTCATTTATAGTCGAATCTGGAATTAATTTAATTTCTCTCAAAGAGTCTAGAATCATCATTAAAGGTATATCTTTTTTCAACTTAGGCGAGCGGCCAGCTTTTATTTCAATCTTAGTTCCACCAATTTTAATTTTACTATTGGACGCCCCACCTCTAAGAATAAAGGTGTTAGGTACCTGAGTTGTAAGTCCTAATTTGTTATAAGCTGAGACCCCTGCGGTATAGCTTTTCCAACCTTGCTGAGTAAGAGCAGATATCATTGCTTCTCGATTAGGAGGCAAAGATCCAAATCTACTTTCTTCCGGCTTCATATAAAGCCCTCTTCTAACTCGAACTAAAATATTAATTTTTGTCATCCTTGCCAAGGCCGTGGCAATTGCTGAACGTGTCCCAAGATTACTTAAATCTTCTAAAGTAACAATTGAACCAGCAGGAAGCTTTTGAATTTTTTGTTCTAGCAATTTGAAAGCGGACATAAACTCTCCCTATTTCAACTAAATCAATCCTATCACATGCTAAGTTTTCGAGGCAAAAAACTTCTCTAAATAATCAACAATCACCATAATTATCGGACAGTTGAAGCGAGATCTTTAGCGATAGTACGAACACTATAACCATCTCTCGTCTCTACGTTGTTTTAACAGGTTACGTCAGACTGCTTCAAATCCTGACAAAATTGATACAAAACTTACAGAATCTGGAAGTTTGAATGAACGTCCAGTAGACTGAAGTCGTCAAAGACGATCTTACAGATATCAGTCTACTGGACGTTGGTAAAAACACTTTAAATTTAAGTACTTACATACTAAATAATTGAGCCACTTTGCCCATTACGGCTTCATCACTAGGTAGAAATCTGAGATTCTCAGTGGCTCCTCTCTCATCAACCCCTGCAAGCCGCATATAGATCTGCATGGTCTTAAGATCCTTCCAGCCCCCAATCTTCATCACCTTACTTGTCTCCACGCCACTCGCTAACAGCTGAGTCGCAAAGCAAGCACGTAACGTGTGGAACTTAACTGAGGGAAGGCCAATGTCTTTAAGGAAGGCCCTTAAAGGCTTTGCCTGCTCTCCTCTTTCCCAGTCCCGTAATCGGGGTAAGACCCATCGATCATGACCAGTAAAAGATTTTAGTTCCACGATGAGGTTATTAAGCTCGACTGAAATAGGAACATTCCGCCAATACCCTGCCTTGGTAGATTTGATTTCGTTAGTACGTTTGCTGAAAGATTGTTTCACGCGTACAAGCTTGTTCTCAAAATCAATATCATTCCATTCAAGGGCGTAAAGCTCACCGCTTCTCATACCTGTTAAAAGTGCCATGGCCCAAACGGGATACCACTCATGTGAACGTCTTTTTGCTTCAAAGAGCAAAGTTCGGATCTCAGTAAGATTCAAAATCTCAGGAAATTTTTCTTCCTTCTTATCAATTTTCATTCCCTGCATGGGACTAAAAAGAAGGTCCTTAACCTGACGATTATCTATGGCCCACTGAAAAACAACATTGATCGTATTTTTAATCTTCATGATGTAGCTTTTTGATTTGCCCAAAACATAAAGATTTTCCAATACTCTTTTTCCATCACCTCTCGTCAACTCCTGGGGTCTTCTCTTAAACCAATCCGCAGTATAGCGTCTTAGCATTTTATGATAGTCCTCAATCGTAAACTTATTTGCGTAACGGTCAGAGCCATTTTGAATTTGGTCATAATACCAAAGTTCAATAATTCGCTCCCATGTATTTCCCTTTTCTTCTAAAGCACCAAGCTCCATAAGCGAGTCTTTAGTCATTCTAATCTCTTCTTTGGCAGCCTCCCTCATTGATTGAATGTTACGTTTGCGTCTCTGCACCCTTAGCAAGGGATCAGAGCTACTTTTAACGTGAACATACACTTCAAATAAGGTTTTACCATTTTCATGGTATTCTTTAATCGACATTGGAACCTCCTATCAAATGATTGAATTGTCCAACAGCCGATTAAGCTCACTTAACTTAAAATAAAGTCGTCTCCTAAATTTCCTCGCAATGATTTGTTTTCGATAAACAGCATTGCGAAGAGAGCCGACTGATATCCTAAGATAGTTCGCTGCCTCCTTCGTATCCACCCATATTCGCTTGTCAAAGAACGTTGCTGAAATATTATTTTCAACAGGACTACTATACTGCATAGTCCTTTCGTTGTATTGGTGAAAAATCTTAAGATTTTCATTCATTCACACCTCATTAAAAATTAATGAATCCAACCTTGTCAGCAGTAACTTCTTCGTACTTTTTTATTTCACCAGTATCAAGTTGATGCTCCCTGAGTGTTCTACGGCCGTGCACAAAAAGCTGAACACCTTTGATTAGAAATACTTGGCAAAGCTCCGCTTGCTTGCCCCATACAACCACTTTATGCCATTCAGGTTTCTCTGATCCTTCGACAGGAACAGCAACATTAAATCGGCATACAGCTTCTTGTTTTCTGGTATAGCGAAGCTCAGGATTTTGACCAAGCCTTCCAATAAATAAAACCTGATGTGTGGAATTAATAAGCAACTCCTTTGTTAATTAATGCTAAGTCTTTTCACTAAAAATTCGCCGAGGGTAAGATTTGAATTATTTTTCTTGTTGAATTCAATTAATGCCCTTTCGACCTTTTCCATGTCGCTTAGTGTGGATTCTTGAATCTTCTCCAGGTCTTTATCAGTCAGCTTGGTGACTGAAAACAATGCCAAGTCCTTAAAGGTAATCTCACGGCCGTAATCCTTTTGATTTGCCCGCTCTAGAAGCCCAAAAATCAAATCAAGCTCAACTTTTTCACAACTCAGATCCACGAAAAACTTAGATCGATCTTTATTTAATACATACTCACTTATTTGATTTTTGGGCTTCCTCCCCCTCTTCTTACTACTTAATATTTTTTCATTATTCATAACTACTCCTCTTATAATTTTGTTACCCGCTTACCATCTCTCATTCTTTTCCAAGCATAGAAACTGACTCCATACTCACAACTCGTTGGGGGTGGGGAGTCAGTTTCGGAGCGCGGAATTCCTAATTGATTCTGATGATTTAGCGGGTAACAAAAAAATTGATTGTTCAGCATTTGATACCCATTTGATAGTCATTTAGACCCCATTTGCACAGTCGCGAATATGGTCGAAAGGCTTGTCTCATTTCCTTTAAAATACCCGCTTGGATCTGAATCAAAACATTTATCAGAAGTCAGGAACGGGTTAAAAAAGAACATAAACTTATTCATCTTTTCCAGACCAACTTTCTCCCTGATGATTTCCATGTAACTATCGACCAAGCTTTTCTGAGAAAACATATAAAGGATATAGTCATAGTAATCGCTCTCAGAATAATAGAGGGCTTTCTGAACAATCCTTTGTTTGGACTTTCTGGTAAGCTCTAACTCAAAAGCGATTCTGAATTTCTTTCCTTTGCGCTCCCCTTCAAATAGTGCATCTGGGTTTACTTTTGCCGCTGAAAGAAAAATACTCTTGTCGTTAATTTCGTGTTCAAGCATTACCTCATTGACCCATCCATTATTCAAAAACATGCGACCAATTTCAGAAACCTTCAGATCATGAATTAATGTATTCGTTGAAACTGATGTTGGGTTCTCCTTGAGCGACAACGCCGATTCCCCGCGACTGCTGAGATAGACGTATTTCTTCCCGCTATAAGGATCTCTAAATCCTTCCAGTACTTTCTTTGATTCAAGCAGCCTGATGATCCTGTAAAAGTTGTGATAATGTGATTCAATCTCTGACTCCTTCATTAAACTTTTAACGTCCATGATTCGCCACTTCAAAAGTGGCCTTAGATAACTTAGGTGGAAACTGTTCACTAAATGAAAATCTTCGATGCTTTTAATCATCAGGCCTCCTTTATTTATCAAATGCCCCTGCTTCTTTTATCTTCAAGACCGCAATCTTTTTCATCAGGGCCTTGTCCCTATTCCTGATATTGATTAGATTTACTTTGGCAGGCCTTCCTTGTCTTAAGAGAACACACTGGCCGACTCCAAGGTTCTTAATGACATCCGGATGGACGATCATCTCATGCACTTCCCGCTCACTGGCCGAATCCTGTTTCTCTCCGTTCTCAACTTTATAAGTCTGCTTCTTGGCCAAAATCGTTCCGATGGCCTGAGAAAAGATCTCTGCATTGACCTGCATTCGTTGTTTGAAGATGAAAAAATTGGCAGTGTTTTCTATCACCTGAATTGTCAGCTCTGGGTCTACTCTATTGATGTCTGATGCAGTTTGAACCGCCATCGTCAGCTCCATTCCAGCACCTCGACACTTATTTTCAAGTTCAATGAACTGTGGTGTGATGAGAGAGCCAAACTCATCAAAATAAATACTCATCGAATGAGTTTTAGCGAGGGAGTCCTTGCCTATTTTCAGTAGGGTACTGTAGGAATTAAAAAGAAGCTCACCCAGGAATAATTTCCCAATGGCCACGGCAGTTTCTCCATATCCCTGAACAGATAAACCGATATAGAGGCAGGCCCGCTCTTCCCTGACTTTTGAAATGGTCAGTCCATCATGGCCAGCATTTAGAATCTTGCCAAAGTCACTCTTAAGAATGTTTTCTATTTTTGTAATTATTCCAAGGTTCTCTTTTGTTTCGTGAGCGCAAAGGTAATCGTAAATATTTTTAAGGGTAAAAGGCTTGTCCTCTAGTTTTAAATGATCAAGGGCCTTATTTAAGCTTCTACGGCATGCATCTTTATAAAACTCCTCACTCCAAACAAATGCACCCATGAGTCGATCAGAAACCTGACTTTCAGTTCCTTCTAATATCGGGTTTAGGGAAATTGAATCCGGGTCATGCTCAGAGAAAACATAACAAGTTCGATTGTATTGTTGGCACAGACGTCTGAAAGTATCCAAAGCTTCTGCATCGCCTTTTGGATCAACAAAGATGATAGGCTTGTTATTAAGAAGGGAATTCTCCTGAAGAATGGAGATCAAGTTAGTTTTACCAAAACCTGATGCGCCAACAATAAAGGTATGTTTACCAAAATCAATATCACCAAGTTTGATTTCTTTTTTCGTCCTGGTATCAATTCCCAAAGCATACTCAGAGCTTGTTTCCCGTGAAACTCTGAGAGCTTTTCGCTCTATCTTTTCCATTTCTGGAGCTTTGTTCATTATTTTTCTGAACGCGAGTTTTCCAAGTTCAAATAAAACCGAGAACAATAAAACGCAGAGTTCATGAAAGATTTCAACGATGGGTGTGAATAAATCAAGTTCCGATCCTGATTTTTGTTTATTTTTCATAAGTGTGCTCCCATGCCTTGAACGGGCTGATTTGAATGGTACGGTTCCCTAACTCAATTGTTCGGGCCTCTGCTTCATATTCGATGATGTATTGCTTTTTAACTTTTCCCATTAGTTCATTGGGAAGCTTCTCTTGTGGGACTTCATATTTTTTCACTGGTTTAAAACTTACTTCAGGCTTAAGGCCTTTAAGTTCTGGTGAAAAATCAAATAGAGGCACCTCTTGGTGATTTTGAATGGGTTCATCGAGCATCATGGGATTGTTGAGGCCCTGCTTTTTGGGTTCATCATGGAAGAGATAAGCAAGTCCAGTTCCAACCGCTGCCCCGAGAACGCCAAACATATAAGCATTCTTATCCCGCGACGTTTCATCAGGTGAGAAGATGGCACCACCGCCACCACCAACTAATCCCCCAATCAGAGCACCACCAATCATGGAACGCTTTAAAGTTGAGCATGAACACAGGACACAAAGACAAACAAGAAGGCTATATCTCATTTACGGCCTCCATGAAGTACACCAGAACCTCATCTCCGGCATTAACCGTCACCACTGGCTGCATCGTCTTCATTTCATCGAGTAAAATGTCTGAAGTCCTTTTACCGGATTCGATGAGGCCTTGAAAAACTTGATTCTTTCCACTTGAATCAGTTATTCCACCAAGTGGTCCAGCTATTCGAGTTTGAGCTGCCGATAACACGCCATGAGAAAAATCACTCACAACTGCACCAACGATCAGATCTTCCTTTCCGTCATTGTATTCACCCAAAAGCCCACTCGTTCCATCAACATTAAGGATTTGGGTCACGATGAGGATTTCCTTGTCCGGGGTAATCATCTTGTTACAAAGAGTGAATACCCGCTTGTTCTGGGTTGTGGCCTGACATGCAAACATCGTTTTGTATGGTAGGCCTTGGTTGGGATAAGCCCCTACTAAAACCGGCGAATCAATATTGGTAGAATTAATCGAATTCAAAAGAGCACCCCTGAATACTTTCCCCGTGAGGATTTTTGCGTTGTTTTCCCAAATAACAGGAACGCTGCTCCTTTGTTCAAGTAAGGCATTAACCTTTTTGTTGTTTTCAAAGATTTTTTGTAAAAGCTCATCATTGTTGGTGCTCCTTCTTTTAATCTGGGTCCGATTCACTTTGTGCTCACTCTTCTTGAGCCTAGTAATTTGTGCCATTGAATGGTTTTCAAAGGTAAGAAGTCCCACCACGATCACAAGGACCGCTAAATTCTTCATCTGAATGTCCTTTGTTAATAGCTAGTAGAGGATTCTTTTTCCCTCAAGCAAGAGAGGAACCCCTTTGGAAAAATAGTCTGAACGCTTAACCTGCTTTCCGTTGAGGCTCATGTCATGATCCGTTTTATTCACGAACAAGATGGAATTATCACCCTCAAATATGTCATAAGACACATTTGAAGATTTTTTAGTCAAAGCATGATTCATAACACCGTCCTTGATTTCAATAAACTGATGGGGAGCACCCTTGTCATACTTCAAATTGAAGTAATACTTACGCTTTCTGGTAATGACTAAAAGATTTGAAAACTCGCCCTCCACTTTTGGTCTAATGGCCAAAGTTCGCTGATTATTTGTGACCTGAAAGAAAAAATCATCTTTACCGCCTCCATATAGATAACTTTGAATTTCAGAATCAAAAGTCATCGTGGTTAATAAATTCAGAGCAAGAAAAAGTGTTGTCATCTGGTTCATTAAAATATGAAAGATCATTCTTCCCCCTGCACGGCAAGTTCATCCATTTCTACAAGTTTATAAAAGAATGGATTTGAGATATGTCCCTGTAGCTTAATTTTAAATGCTTTGAGCTTTCCGTCTGCCTTCAAAACCAAATGACAACTACCAAGCTCACTTGATGAAAGTTTTAAGATTTTATCCACCGACATTATAAATGGTTCTTTCTTAACCAAATCAATAATGACCTTGCTCACGACGAACGGATTAGGATTTTCATCAATAATACTCATGAAGCCCAATCGACACACCTCTTCGGCCAATGGTCTTTCTTCAAAAATGGTTCCCCCTTTATAAAGGAAGTACTTTCGCTCCAATAAATTCGAAACTGTCCCAATCGAGAAAATAATAAGACTTATTCCGATGATGATTTTAAGTTTGCGATTTTCTTTCATAAAATCGGCCTGAAATTTATCGAAGCTCACGTTTCACACTCCTTGTCTGGGGCTTGATACTTGACTGAACTTTTGTCTCTCTGTTTTTATTGAATTGAGTTTTTGAATCCGTCTTGGTTTGCCTTAAAGGTTGTGGCTGAAACTGAGTTTTTTCAGTCTTGCCTTCTTTGGGAGGTGTTCTCACATTTGTCGAACTCACATTGTTTTTTTGAGCGGTCTGAATTTTATCCCTCGACTGATGAACACTGTCTTTCGTTTGAGTTCTATCTCCTCCTCTGGTATCCCTGGACGAGTTTGAGGTATTCAGAGTTTTTTCTTTATTATTCTGAATCCCAGTGCCCAGATTCTGGCCTTTCGTTTCAACTTTACTTTCGGAGCCTTTCACTTTTGAGCGTTGATTAGATTTAGTCTCTTTTGAACCATCTTGATTAGGATTTGAATCCTTTTTTGATTCTTTCAATTTATTCGGCCCAGATGGCTTAAAATTCTTTGTGCCACTTCCAAAGAAGCTAAGATTTTTACCAGTAACTCTTTCTGTAAGCTTCATCATCGGCGGCAACAGAGTCATGGTTTTCATGCCTGAACTGACAAGCATCGATCCAACCTTGGCCCCGGCCGAATGGACTCCATCACCTTTTATTAGTCCTTGAGTTATTAGGGGACTAATCAGGAGAAGTAGAGTCACGCCAAAGAGCCAAATGATCGTATCTATCTGAGAGCCGACGAATTCCCCACGAAGTGCAGAAAGGTCAAAGCTGTTTCCGACAAAAGAGAGGATTGCCACAATCACGAATGGCAGCAACATGCACCAAAGGCTCGCCTGAATCGTTCCTTTCAATGCATCCTTAGTCCAACCCAGAAAATAGAGAATGGCCGTGATTCCGGAAAACACGTAAGCCAAATGGTAAACTGTCGAGTAAATTAATTTCAAAAGCCAAATAAACACTTTTGCTAATAGGAAGAAGGCGGTGGCCAATAAATCATTTAGATTTGGAACAGCAAATTTTTCAAGAAAGCTCCATCCCTTGTCTTGCTTTGTTCTGACCTTGATTTCATACCATCTTTTAACAAACAGGTTGCGTGGACTCACTTTCTTAAGCGTATAAGATGCCGTCTCAAGTGAAAGGTCTACTGCGTTTGTGTGAAACTGATAAAATGCCCCCATGAAGATAGAGATAACAACCAACTTCTTTACGACCATCCCAAAATTCATATCTCCGAAATACTCCAGGATCAAAGCAATGGTGAACAATGGAGCCACAAAATACCCGGCAAGACTCGTCATCTCACTATAGAGTTTGAAAACTGAGGGGTCTTCAATCAGGAGCATCTCTTTGAGGATGTTGGTACTCACTTGATCTCCCTACCTATATTATAAGTTTTCTTCTTTTCAAGTTCGTCCCGCCTCTTTTCTGCCATCTGTTCAGCGAGAAGTCGGTTTGTGGTCGAAACTTTTTCAAGCATATCAAGTTGAGTGTTGTGCATATCCACATTCGATTCCAACATCAGTGCCGTATTCTGGGCTGTAAGCTGAGTTGCCCGACCAGACGTTTTTGCATTGATCGACTTCTTCACTTGCCCTTCGGCCAGTTTTCCTTTCTTTTCATTGAAGTTTTTCTGGGTTTTAACGATCGACTTCGTTTTCTTCTCGTCGTCGATGATAATAGAGTACTCCTTCATCATCGCTTGCAGATCGGCCATGGAGTACTTCAGATCCCTAATGGCGTTATTCACATCACCCAATCCCTGAATTTCTTTTTTTGCCGCGAGTGACTCTACAAGATATAAAACCCTTTCAGCTCGAAAATACTCATCTTGAACCAGTTCATTATATTGCTGCATCTTGGCCGTGTACTTCTCAGCATTAGAAAGAAGCTTTTCAAGTTCATTAAGTTGGCTCGCTGTCGTCGTAACAAGTTCCACTAGCAAGGCCGTATCAGCACTGATAATTTGTGCCTGAGAGACATTCATAATCAGTGACAAATAAACTAAGACAAAACTAAACCTCTTCATCATGCATCCCCCAATTTGGATTTTTAATCTTAGTAAAGTTTTCCATCGCCTCTTTAAAATCAAGAAAACGCCCTTTCTCCTCCATATAGAACTCGAATTTGGCATTATCCCGCCGGTCGGAGGTAAAGAGCTGGTACTCAAATGGATCTGGATAAAATCGGATGGGCTTTCTAATGGTTTCCGTCAATAAAAGAAACTCACTATACTCACCCTTCCTAGAAAGGATGTTCGACATCAGTTCAACGAGGTGATCGTCCAGGAATTCACTGGATTTCACCGATTGCTTGAATAACAGCTTGTAAAACGTATTCTGCATAATCACGCGCCCTAGCTGCGTTTCACAAAAGTCATCTAGGTTTTGTGAAATCGCTACCGCTGAAGCATCGTATTTTCGAAAAGTCCTAAAACATTCAGCAATATAATCCGCATTTTTAGAAAGAAGATGCCAACACTCATCAAAGATAAATATCTTGCGTCCAGAAAGATGCTTAAAGTATTCAATCAGATAAATGATCAGTGGGGCCTTCTTGGACTCTGGATAATGTCCAAAGTCACAGTAGGTAAAATCATTCAATTCAAGAACTTCATCCGTTATGAAATCTTTTATCTCTGAAAAATAGAAGCTGATTCCTTTGAAGTTTGTTTCAAGAACTTTTAAAAACTCATCAAAGTCAATATCCTGATAAGTCTCAACTGTTTCCTTGATAATCTCATAGAGGCGTCCCTCTTCTCGTTTTCCAAGCTTGTCATCAATAACACTTAAAACGAATTCTTTGAGATACCTTGGATTTTTGAACTGAAGCGGGTTAAATTTTTCGGAAAGAATCACCCCGCCATGATAAAGAGCATTCTTTCGAAATGAATTCCCCAAATCCAGAACGATTCCTTTCGTTCCGCTACCCAGCTCATACCTTAAAATCTTATTCGCGATCATGGATTTCCCCTGACCAGAGGAACCTGTCACCAGCACGTTGTAATTGGGTGAACTACTATTAAAAATTTCTATCATTACGGGTGAACCAGACCTCGCATGTAGTGCCATCCCATTTCCCATGACGTAATCCCGATTCATAGGGACAAAATGCGACAGATAATCACTCGGAACCGGAAGATCCCGTTTGAAACTCGGCGCCACTCCAGGAATAGTGCTCAGGTGGAAAAAAGATAAGCCTCTCTCTTCCGTGATAAAGCTCGCACCTAACAGCTTGAACTGCTCAATAAAAACCTTTGTGGCTTGGTCTAGCTCAATCTTTGAACTCCCGCGAACCAAGAAAAAAACTTCCACATCGAATAGAGCACGTTCATTGCGGGTCACATCTTCCAGCAAACTTTCGGCTTCATTAAAAGCATTTTCAGATTCCATGTCTCTCATCCCTTTATAAAGGGCAGAGAAATGTAATTTGCGCTTAAAATTCAACTTATTTTTTGCTTTGATGGGATTATATCGCCGCAGATGCATCACAAAGTCTGGATACCCAGATGAATCCATGGCCCTAATATTTTCTGGAAACTCTTTAAGACTCAGGACTCTTATGAACTCAGGCCCAACCGTGAGATAGTTTTCATAATAATTAATCTCGCCGCCATTTTCCAAAAGATAGACTTCAACTGGCCTATCACATGGAATCATTTCGCCATAAGAAATTTCAAAATCTGAAAAAGTATTAAAGTAGAGCTTTCCCTTAAGCCAATATACTTTTAGGACTCCCTCCAGATTCATAAGACTTCGTTCAATCTCCCTCAATATCTTGATACTGGAATCACCGTCCACCTGTTCAAGATCCGGTGGCAGAACTTCAAAAAAGGAGCTGACCTCTCCTTTCAGAGAAGTCAGCTTATGCCCTTGAGTTTCAAATAAAGGAATCATCCCTGCTCCTTAATTT
>CAMDDI010000091.1 GCA_945890905.1 Bacteriovorax stolpii | reverse complement strand
TCACGACCTCGCTTGCACGATAGTTTGGTTCATTTATTTGAACACAAAGAAGATCAACATCTCATTGAATGTATATTGCATTCATCTTTCGAAACACTTTCTTCAAAACTCCATTTAGATATTCCACTGAAAGATTTATCCCGAGCTTTTGTTCATACTTCTTTTGCCCATGAGTACCAAGTACCTCATCAAGAGCAGCTGGAATTTTTAGGAGATTCAGTCCTTCAACTCATTCTCACTGATGAACTCTTTCGCAGATCTCCTCATGAAAGAGAAGGCAGGCTCTCAAAACTTCGTAGCTCACTAGTTAATGAGAAGGCCCTATCTATTCTCGCCCGAGCTCTTCATCTTCAGGAATACATTCTGGTGGGTAAAGGTGAGTTTAAAAAAGAACTCTATCTTCAAGACACCGTCTTGGCCGATACACTGGAAGCTTTTCTCGGTGTGATCTATCTTCACCGTGGTTTTGATTTTTCCCGCAAACTTTTTTTAGGATGGCTCCAAGCGTTTCATCCTGAAGCTTTTAATTTTGAGTCGCTGGAAAGTTTTGATGCGAAATCCAAGCTTCAAGAAAAATCTCTCGCAAAATACAAAGTTCTTCCCCGCTATACCTCTGAAAATGAAGGGGACCAGTTTAAAGTTAGTCTTTGGATCAATGAAGAAGTTGTGGCCTCTGGAGTGTTCTCATCTAAAAAAAATGGTGAGAAGCAATTAGCACAAAACGTAATCAATCAAGGTTTAATTTAAGGAGATACCAATGCTTATTGAAGATCAGCACCCACTTAACAAGGCGATCATGATTGCAGTTCTGGGCAAACCCAATGTTGGGAAGAGCTCATTTATCAATCACCTTTTAGGTTTTGATTTGGCCATTGTGAGCTCTAAGCCACAGACTACGCGGAATCAATTTCACTGTACCTTCACCATAGACCGCACTGAAGTTGTGCTCGTAGATACTCCGGGAGTTCACTCTACTGCCCAAGAAATTAATAAGCGCATGAACGGTCAGGCGCAAATGGGTGCAGAGGGTGTTGATCTGAACTTTGTACTGGTAGATCTTTCAACAGATGTAGTGAATGAATTTAAAGATTTTGTGAAAAATTTCGATGCCCCCTTAAGCCGCACATGGATCATTTTCACCAAAGCTGATTTAATGAATAAAGATACCCTGGATATGAAAGCGAAAGTTGCGGCCATGCAGGAAGTTTGTCCTTCAATTGAGAAGCATTTTGTGATCAGTTCAAAAGATGGCCACAATATTCATGAACTCACTGGTGCCATTCAAGATGCTTCGCAAAGTGCACCTCACCTTTATCCTAAAGGGGATGTTTCAAATAAAAGCGAGCGCTTCTTTGCTACTGAGTACATTCGTGAGCAGGCCTTCCGGTTGCTCAAAGAAGAACTTCCTTATGAGATCGCTGTGGTAATTGATGAATATAAAGATGTGAAGAAAAAAGATATGGACGAGTCTAATGAGTCTCATATCTCTGCCTCCATTTTAGTGAACCGTCCTTCTCAGCGGGCCATTGTAGTGGGTCGTGGTGGATCAATCATTAAAGAAATTGGGGTGAATGCCCGCAAGAAAATTGAAGCGATGACTGGCGGCAAAGTTCATTTGAACTTGCACGTTAAGGTTTCTCCAAAATGGTTTACAAATAATTACGTCCTCGATGAAATCGGACTTCCGCGGACTCAGAAGTCAGCTCGCGTTTGGAGAAAAAAATGAACAAAAGATCTTTAGTTGTCTCTCTTATTGGCAGGCCCAATGTAGGGAAGAGTACAATATTTAACCGTCTTATGCGCCAACAGTACCTGGCCATGACTCATGACCAGCCCGGTGTGACCCGGGACCGCCACTACGGCATCATGGAAATGGAAGAAGTTTACGAAGGTAAGCAAGAAACTGAAGAAGTCATTCTGGTTGATACTGGTGGCTTCTATCCAGAGAAGATTGATATCGATCCTAAGAAGAAAAAAAATAACGTAGATCCTTTCTTTAATATCATGGCTGATCACGCCAAGCTTGCTATTGATGAGTCTGATCTGGTTTTATTTGTAGTGGATGTGCGTGAAGGGCTTCTGCCTTTTGATAAAGCTATCTGTGACTATATCCGCTCTACCAAAAAGACCGTTTGGCTTATCATGAACAAATTCGATACTGAGAAACAAGAAGGCGATCATATCGACTTTTATGACTTAGGTTTAGATGACGATATCATGCTCAGAATGTCCGCCGAACATAACCGTGGTTTTTATGATTTGCGCGAGCGTCTCTTTAAAAAAGCCCGGGAATTTAGAAATGCTGATTCTAAGGAAGCTCACGAGTTTTTACAAAAAGGTGTCCGTCCAAGAAACGATGTGGTTTCTTCCGTGGCCATCATTGGGGCACCTAACGCAGGAAAATCCACTTTGCTCAATTGCTTAGTAGGTGCTCAGCGCGCCCTGGTTTCTGAGATTGCCGGAACAACTGTGGATCCTATTGAAGGTTATATTGATCTCTACTTTGGACCAGATGTAGAACTTTTAAGCCCTCAAGAGAATCCTTTCCGCAAAGATAACACTGAGCTTTTTGAAGAGATGAAAAAGTTTCAAGAATCAGGAGACGTGGGGGATCTTTCAGTAGATGAGGAAGATCTCACAGAAGAAGAGAAAAAAATCTACGTGGATTTTGGACGAACTTCAGAAGTTGATTTTTTAGACGCCAGTGATGAAGTCCGCGGCAATGGAGAACTTGCTTTTGATGATTCAAAAGTAGGGGAGAACTATTTCTCAGAAAAAGAAATTTTAAAATCCATTGAGAGCAATTGGGATGATAGGCCTGAAGAAGTGGCCGATCTGGAGCACGCTCACGCCATTAATCGTTGGCGCTCAATTAAGATTGTGGATACGGCCGGGATTAGAAAAGCTAAGAACGTTGATGGTTTTATTGAAACTCAAAGTGTTTACCGCTCACTTCGCTCAATCTCTGAGTCTGATGTGGTTCTCTTTATGATTGATTCGACTCTGGGGATTACTCACCAAGATCGCCGCCTACTAGATATTGCTTTAGAGAAAGGTAAATCTTTAGTGATCTGTTTGAACAAGATTGACCTTCTGCGGGAAATCTTTGCGGATCAGAAGAAGAAAAAAGAATGGCTCCAAAATCTTCAGGACAAGGTTCCTTGGCTGGGATTCTGTCAGCTCATTACCATTTCTGCGCAGAAGAATCGCAATATCAATTATCTCCGTGAGGCGATTAAACGCACGGTGATCATTCGTAATAAAAAAATTCCCACCGGAGCTCTTAACCGTTGTCTATTGAGTCTCACAGATCAAAATCCTGTGGTGATAAAAAATACCAATGGTATTCGCTTTAAGGTGAAGTACGCTTCCATGCTTAAGTCTTCTCCTCCAACTTTTCTTCTTTTCAGCAATAAGTCTCAGGGGATTCCTGAAAACTATCGCCGCTATTTGGTGAATGGGATTCGTAAAGAATTCAAACTCACCAATACACCGGTGCATCTGATTTTCAGAACATCATCTGATATTGAGAGAAGAATGAAAAAAGTGGAGAAGAAAAATATGAAAACTGGGGCTACCAAGTAAAATTGTAAGTCGCAATCAGTGAGATCACATTTCCAGTGAGGTCCTCGTAACCAAAGGTACTGGCAGCATTTCCAGAGATTCTTCGATAATCCTGGGTATATTTGTCAAAAAAGTTTACCACATGGTAGAGGGCCTCAACACTGACATATGATGCTTTAAGCTCGATGGGAAATTCTAAACCTCCGCCCACGCCGGATCCAATACCACCGCCCTTATTTCTTGGAATGGTTTTGTTATCGATAAATTTGTTGGTTTGATACCAGTATTCAAGGCGTCCAATAAGATAGGGATTAGAATAAGTTATGGCGGTGCCAAGATCGGTGGTGTCGATGTAATACTTATATCCCACAAATGGTCTCATCATATCAGTAACCACTGCACCAATTCTTCCGTTATCTGGATAACCATTTACTACGGAATCAATGGTCATAGTGTGTTTAGAATATTCAAGACCAAGAGTGATAGCTTTTTGGAAATCTAAGAAATAGGTAACTGATAAATGAAAGGTTGGATTGTTGTCTTCGTAAGCGCGACCGCGATTTCCCGTGAAGGTAGTGATTCCTCCGCCAAGATTTACTGAAAAAAAGCGGCCATAGCGGTAGAAGCGCTCATCTTCTAAAACTTGGGCACTTTCTAAATCTTCATTGAAATCAGAAAATATATCTGCACCCATAACAGTGTCATCATCAATTTCCTGCATCACTTGATCAGTTGATTGTCCCCACGCTGACAACGCAAAACAGAGGGCCAGCAAAAGGACAAAATTTCTGATCAACATATTTTATAGATAGAAGTGAACAGCGGCCTTCACAAACTGATCACCCAGAGTTTGGAAAGTTGTTCCGCCCTCGGGCTCGGTGTTCCTAACTGAAACTCCGAACTCAAAACTAAATCCAAGACTCTCTAAACCAGTGAAATGGAATTCTGTTCCCATGGTTCCGTCAGCTTGATAACCACTTTTGGCCTTGTCTCCATCCAAATACGTTTGCGTGGCCAATAAACCGGCCATATAGAAGTTAAGCTGTGGCTCGTCAAAAATGATGCGGTAGAACTTAACTCCTGCACCATAAAGAGTGTTGTCCTGGTTAGATTTAAAGCCCAAAACACCCCCGAAAGCGAAAGTTTTGGTCTGTTGAATCTTCAAAGAGACGGCCGGCAGGCCATTAGCGAGCTGGTTTGTGGCCCCAACTCCTAGGCGACTCCGTAAATCGGCTCCAAATGACAAAGAGGGAAGGAGAATGACAAAAAGAATGATAAATATTTGTTTCATACTTTAAGTCTAAGAAATCTTTTGATCTTTGACAACGACCTCACCTAAGTTTTAAACTTCATAAGTATTTTTAGCACAAAAAGGAAACTCAAATGAGCGAAGCGACTCAGACTCAGAATCAAACTCTCGAGCAAACTCTTAACAAAACTGATTTTGGACACGTCTTATATGAAAACCGAAAAATATTTTTCGGGGTCCTCATTGCGATTCTTTTGGGTGCATTAGGATATGTGTTCTGGAATCAGTCACATCAATCTGCAGCTTTAAATACTTCGGTTGAAGTTTTTCACTTTCAGTCTGATGTTTGGTCCAATGCTAAATCAGGTAAAACACCTGCGGCAGATCTAGTGAAGGCCTATGAAGGTTTATCAAAAGAAGTTCAAACAGCACCGGTTATGCTTCCAGTGGTTTTAGAAATGGGAAAATTTCTCTATGAGAAAGGTCTCTATGCTGAAGCAGACGCCATTCTTTCACGCGTAAGTGATCTTAAAGAGCCTATCACTTCTTTTTTCATTAATCTTCAGCGCTCAGTGGTGCTTGAGAGACTTGGTAAAACGGATGAAGCCATTGCGACATTGGAAAAGCTCTCTTCAGTAAAAGATGGAATCATGCCTGGGAAAGTTTCTTTGGAACTTGGTCGTCTTTATCTAGTTAAAGGTGATCAGAATAAGGCAAAAGCTCAATTTAGTGATGTGGTTGAGAAATTCCCTAACGATGAGCAGGCAAAGATCGCTAAGCTCTACCTCTCTCAAATTCAATGAGATTAATCTCCCTTTTCATTTTTCTTTTGGTCGGATGTGCGAAGTTAAAACCCCATGCACCGACTAAGGACGAGCGCTTTTTTAAAGTTGCCTGGGCAAAAAATCTTGATTCTGATTACATGTCTGGAAATCTGCCTATTGGTCTAGGAGCTCCCCGGGTTTTCAACGACATTGTTTATATGGGAAGCACGGATGGTTTGATGTCGGCTTATGACATTGAAACAGGAAGAGTTCTCTGGTCAGTTCAAGACAACACTGAACTTGGCGGTCCTGCTGAGTTTTTTAAAGATCACATTGTTTACGGTGGACTGACTGGACGATTATTTGTCCGACACTACCTCACAGGAAAGTTAAAATATGCCATTGATTTGGCCGCACCAATCGAGAGTGCTCCAGTTTATTACAATGAGCGCTTAATTGTTTATTTGAGAGGACATCAAATTGTCCATCTTGATGCAGAGACAGGAAAAGTGTTGTGGGTATATAAACGTGCAGTTCCTGTAACCACGACTCTTCAGCGCACCACTAAGCCGCTGATCTTGGGAAATAAAATTATCTTGGGTTTTGCTGATGGCTTTGTTGGTGCTCTATCCATGGATGAAGGTATTCTTCTTTGGGAAACTAAGATTGTAGAGAATTCAAAATTTGTGGATGTAGATCTCAATCCCATTCTTGCCGGTGGCATGATTATTACTGGCTCTCCGTCCGGGGAACTTAAAGCGATCAATCCTGACAACGGTGCTGTGGCCAGAAGTTATGGTCTCAGTGTTATGGCCCATCCGCTGCTTAAAGGTGAGCAGCTTGTGCTGGGAACAAATGATGGGGAAGTTGTACTTATGAATGTCAACGGTGACGTCCTTAAGAGAGCACAAATTTCTAAGCAGCCCGTGAGTGCCGTGATGTGGTGGAAAGATACTATTGTGGCCGCAAGCTTTGACGGCTACCTTTGGGCCATTGATCCTCTCACCATGAAAGTCATCGATAGCTTCGCTCTTGGTTATACTTATTCATCAATTTTTTCTGACTTAGTGGTTCAGGAAGATTTTATGGCCATATATTCCTCAAGAAACCGCCTCTATCTCTTTCATTAAAAATTAATCATCTAAAAAACTCTCTCATTTCATCATGAGGCTTTGCTTTTCCCTTTTGGCCCAGGATACCATTCCTTTAATCAACAAAGGAATTTCACGATGAAACGCTTTTTTGCCTTTATGCTCATGGTTGCGAGTGCGACTTCTTTTGCTTCTGTACAAATCCACGAAGAAGTTTTTGTCGTAGGACAAAAACCTGAAGTCCTAAGAGATCTCATCCTTTCAGGCTCTGTAGAAATCGATCACGTGAGTTCGCATGGCTTTGAACTCTTCGGTGATATCGGTTTAAAAAAATATCTCGATGAGAAAAACATCGTTTATTTTGATATGAAAGAAATCAACAAAACAGCTTACGCTGATTTTCCGACTTACGAAATGATGGTTGGACGACTTCAGGCCATAGCTGCCAAATATCCCAACATCATTCGACTATTTACCATTGGAAAATCTGTTCAAGGCAGAGAGCTTTTGATGGTGAAGATTTCAGATAATCCGGGAGTAGAAGAAGTTGAGCCAGAATTTAAATACATCTCGTCTATGCACGGAGATGAAATCACAGGACGTGAATTAACTCTTAATTTGATCGAAGAGATGGCCAGCAAGTACGGTTCAGATGCTGAACTCACGGAGCTCATTAACAACACAGAAATTTTTATCATGCCCTCTATGAATCCAGATGGATCACATCTTAAACAAAGGGCCAATGCAAAAAGGATTGATCTTAACCGAAACTTTCCTGAGATAGTAGATCAAGATGCCAATACCACCAATGGTCGAGCTCTTGAAACTCAACTCATGATGCAGTTTCAGGTTTCACGCCAGTTTTCCCTCTCTGCTAACTTCCATGGGGGAACTATTGTGGCCAATTATCCATGGGACTCCAGATACGACCTTCATCCACTTAATGATTTTATCAAAGAGCTCTCTTTAGGATATTCAGAACTCAATCCCGAAATGCGCAGATCTTCTGAATTTGAAGGTGGTGTGACTAACGGAGCAGCTTGGTATGTTGTGAAAGGGGGAATGCAGGACTGGAGTTATATCTGGCATAATGATCTTCAAATTACCATTGAACTCTCTCATGCAAAGTGGCCAAGATTTTCAGAAATACCTGGATTTTATGCTAGCAACCGCGACTCCATGGTTTGGTACATGAAGCAGATTCATCAAGGTGCTGGATTTAAGTTTGCCCGTGGAAATGTTGAGGGTGCGGTTGTGATCAAACAAACTTCGCCAGTTTCAAAAGACTTGGGTAGTTTTGCCTTCAATCGTTCTGAATTTTACAAAGTATTGCCGGAAGGAAGTTACACTCTCTCAATTAAAGAAAAAAGTGGTGCCTCTCAATTGATCAATATGAAAGTTGAAAGTGGAAAGGTTCGAGGAAACGGTAACTACCAAGCTCTTAATTAGATCCTAGTTTTTTAATCACAATAAATTCTTCATGGGTAACTGGCAAAATTGAAAGCCGGTTACCTGGTTGAAGCAGTCTCATTGCTTCAAGATCCTTACAGGTTTTAAGATCCGACAAGGGCACATGGTGCTTGAGGTCCTGATGGAAAGTTACATCCACTAAAAACCAGCGGGGAACTTCTTTGGTGGCCTTCGGATCAAAATACTCGGACTTTTTATCAAATTGGGTGCTATCGGGGTAGGGAGCAGATGAGACCTTGGCCAGTCCGGCCACTCCAGGAATTTCGCAACTTGAATGATAGAAAAGAATAATATCACCTTCTTTCATACTATCTCGCATGAAATTGCGGGCCTGATAGTTGCGCACACCATTCCAGGGCTCAGTCTGTTTCGGACGCTTTTTGAGGTCCTCAAAAGAGAAAACATCGGGCTCAGATTTCATTAACCAGTAGTTCATGCCTCTATATTGGATAAAAAAAGATGGTTAATCAAGTTCCTCTTAGGGAGTCCGAGAAGATTCTTTAAGAGGTATCTATGCAAAAAATATCATTGGCAGTTCTTGGTTTCTCACTAATCTCTTGTTCGCACTTTAATGAAGCTCCGAAAGAGGTCCATTTTTCTTATGCCACAGAGCTTTTAGAAACCATTCAACAAAATGTGGCGCGCTCTCCGGCCGCAGCTCCTGTGATTGAAGCCGAAGAAGGCAAATCCGCCCGCCGTGTCTATTTTAGCTCCCTCTATCATCAGTACCTCACCATTGGTGCTTACTTAAATCAAACCAACAGTCTTGAGTTTTGTCCTCAATTTCATCACGATAAAATTGAAACTGATGCTTACCTAGTTCCTAAGGTGAGTTTTGCCAAAGAATCTTCTATTGATGCTGAAGGAAAAAACTTTTTTCCTGAACTCGCATTCAATCGTAAATTTCCTTTAAAAAATTATCACGAGAGCCTAAGAGAAGAGCTCAATATCCTCTGCGAAGAGGGACTCAGTGATAACTACTATAAGTTCGACAACCTTATTACTCATTACGCAAATAATAAGTCATTTCATATGAAGCCGGCCGCTATGGCATCAGTTCTAAAAATTCCGGTTTTCGCAAATTTCTATCTTTTGAAAATGCTCCAAGGTCAATCAGGCCAAATTTTTGCTCTTCCAGAAGAATCACGCTTTATCAAGCTGACTCACACAGAATGGTTTGAAAGGTATGTGACAGAGGCCAGTCGCTTGAGAAATAATTTTGTGAAGAACAAATTGGTAACAAGGTAACACTTATGAACAAGATTCTTATTCTGGCCCTCTTAGTTGGATGTGGAAAATATAAAACCACTTCATCTAGACTAGGACAAATCCGCTCTTTTGCCCCTCAGGCATTAAGTTCTGATGAATCGGCCAGATTGTCTTTGATTTGTTCATCTCTTGATGCAAAGTATGCCAGCATTACTGCTTCTCCAAGCTTAACTTATACTTTCAGTGTCGCTAGCAAGTCCTGCGAAGATGCTAAGCTCTCGGTCTCACGTCTGGCCATGGTGACTATTGATAATCAATCAAGCAGCTATGTGAAGTTCAAAGAGGGCTCAGCCACTTTTGTGTTTCCCGATGTGGAAACTCGCAACAGCGGGATCATGAAAGAAATTTGTGCCAATCTCTCTACTGGTACTGATTCATTTAGATCGGACGCAGGAAATGCTGTTTGGTACACAAGTTCTGGGGTTTCTAGTTCAGATTGCAACCCAGGAAACGGGGAAATGTGCCTTCTGATTGATACAGGAACTCCTTCTGGTGCAAGCTTCAAAGTATCTAACAAAGACTGGGTCAAGTTCCAGGTAGATTCAGCTCTTCCTCATTACGGATTTTTTGTTGATAGACGAGTGGAATCTGACTCTGTATGCGGGCAGAATAAGTACACAGTTAACGTCGCTACTCTCAGATAAAATAAGTGTTGCCGAGCCCTTTGAAATAAAAGGACAATTTAATGAGAATTAAATTGTATGGGGGCACTTATGAAATTATTTTTCATCTTAATTTTTGCCATGGCAGCTCTGAGTTGCGGAAAAATAAAGCAGCCTAAAAAGAATTCTGGCCTAGGTGGTCTTTTTGAAGGAACCGCCCAGCCTCTGTCTCCCTCCGATGTTGAAAAACTAAAAATGATCTGTGATGCCGTTGCCTTCAAAACTGCCCGTCTTTCAAACGACTATCGAGACTTCAATTTTTTATACTCTTCAAAGCCTTGTTCTGAAAATAATCTGAGTGAACCAACTCCTATCTTGGCCCACATTCAAAATCGAGGAGCAGGTCTGGCGTTCTATGCTGATTCAGGAGCAAGCTTCCCATTCTCTGAAATTGAAACTTCAAGCTCTGGAATCGTATCAAAAATTTGTAATAGTGGGGGAATGGACAGAGTTGCTTTAGATGCAGGAGGTTTATCAATGGCATTCTTTAATACTGCAGATTCAAGTCAGTGTTCGTCCAGTTCAACTACCCGATGTCTTTTGGTTAAAACAGGGTCTCTAGTAGCGGGTACAATAAATTATCAACATCACACCAGTGATTGGATTAAATTCAATGTCAACGGTAGTGATGCTTATGCAGGATACTTTGAGAGCCGCTTTGTGTCTTCTCAAGTGGGTTGCAGTGGTGGCAAAACTGTTGAGAGAAACGTCACTCTGGTTAAATAGTACAGCCCTCATACATTTTCACGATGACAGTTTTCTTTGTGTCTTCGTTCCAGATGGTTTTACAAAATTCTACTTCAAAAGGCGCAGGTAATACTTTCGCCTTAGGAAGTGGACATGGCACATTCTCTCTTTTGTTTTCCCACTGACTTAAGTTTTTAAAATCCTGTGCCACAACTTTCCATTCTCCAGAAGCTGCCACGTTCAAAGCGTAGAACATTCCTTCATCTTCACGGATAACAATGAGTTCTTTGTTTTTAATAAATAGTGGCTGATCACTAATGGGCAAATAGTAAGTTGTAGGTGTGGACTCATAATAGACTTGAACAGGTTGAGACATTACAAGGTCTTTGGTTGGCACTTCAATGAGGGCCTGATCTCGCCAAACCATGGCCTTATCTTTAGTTAAAGCTTTAATAAACGAGATACCTTCAAGAACTTTAAGTGCAGGGTTTTTTGAGTTGTGATTTTTACATGCAGAGCTGTAGAGCACGGGTTTAAACCCCAGCTGAGACTTTTGATAAGTATAAAATTTCACGGGTAGACCATACTTTTGGCGGAACAATTCTAAGACTTGGGCCTTTTTAAGATCAGTGATTTTCTCTTCTTTAGGTTCCCCGAGCTTCTTTAAGACTTCATTCCAGTTTTTCAGCTGAAGGCCCATAACTGGGTCACATTCTGAATTTTCAGGACATCCTTTGAACTGGTGATCGAAGTCTTCGAGGGATTGGGGGTTGGGAATGACCTCAATTCGCGTATTAACTTGGGTAAACCCTGAGAGAGGCATAAAAAAGATCAAAAAGAATGCATGCATATGACGTCCTATCGTTTTCAAAGGCTTTCTTTTATTATAGTCTCGTTTGAATTGTTAATTTGAGGAGGATTTCATGAAAAAGTTAAAAAAGTCGCGCCCAGCGAAGAAAGCTACTAAAAACAAAAAGAGCGGCTTGAAGCTTAAACGTCTTGCACGTAAGAGAAAGCTCCTCAAGGCCCACGCCGGAAAATAGTAAAAGCTTAATCAAAGCCCCTCGTAACAGTGATGTTGCGAGGGGCTTTTTTTTTGTGCGAATAGCAAAGTCGATGAAACCACATGCAGTGTCAGATTAATGACGATTTAAAATACCAGATCTAGTGTTTTGTGTTTGACGACCACTTCTTTTGACATGTTTAATGAACCTATTAACGCTTAAATTTTTTTGAAAGCTTTAATTTCCTGCACACACACATAAAGCCTCCGAATGGAGGCTTTTTTTATTTCCACTGGTGCCACTTCAAAAATCTTCTAAGCTCACAAGATGATGTCTTAAGCGGT
>CAMDDI010000090.1 GCA_945890905.1 Bacteriovorax stolpii | reverse complement strand
TGCAGCTGGTTTAAAGAAAGTAATAAGAGCAGGCAGACCAGCCTGAGGACCTAGGGCGTCGGGACGTATAAAGCTTGAAATCAAAATCAAGCGAGCGGGCTGATTCATTAAAGTAAAATCAAAAAGTGTGGCCACAGCACGGGCCTGGGCCGTCATGGTTTTTGATCCGTATTCATTAACAGTAGTGATACCAGAAGATTTTTCAGTCCAGTGAGAGACAATAACTTTAGTTACGCCTAATTCCAGTTTCAGACGCGCAAGAATTTGAGCTCCTGCATTTACACGCAAAACATCTGCCGTATTCATAGCACCATTTGAAAGAGCACTTTCAAGCACTTCTTTCAGATCAGATTTCCCAGCATTAAACTGAGCTTCAATTTCTGCTGGTGTTCCTGGTTTTGAGTTTGTTACAATCATCAGTTGGCTTAAAGAGAGTTCAAAGAATGGCGTCACCTTAGTTCCACCCATAGGTGCTATGGCCGTGCGCTGCCCTTTATAAAGAGCTTGTGAAATAGGATTGATCACTCTCATAAAAGGAATCTTGGCCGCATTAGGACGGGCCACTACTGGCACAGTGACTGTGCGTTCAGAGGCCTGGACAGAGGAAATAGTTAAAAACAAAGTGATAAGAATTAAATTTTTCATGAGGGCAGTTTTAAGATTAAGATGATGAGTCGTGAAGCCCAGTGGGAATTTTTTACAGGAGGACCTAGGCGAGACTTAGGACTTCGTTTAGGTCGGCAATAAGGTCATCTTCATGCTCTAGACCGATTGAGAGCCTGAGAGAATAAGGACTTAGACCCATCTCTAACCTATCTTGAGGACTTAGATCCTCAGCAAAGAAGGTTTGAGTGGGATTAATCAAGGATTCTGTTGATCCGACGCTTACGGTAAAGTGAAAAAGTTTCACTTTATGACAAAACTCCAAGGCATTTATCTTTGAGTCGGCAGCAAGTTCGAAAGAAACAATGGCACCCATGTCTTTCATCTGTCTTTGGGCCAGAGCAAACTCTGGGTGGGACTTAAGACCTGGGTAATAGACTCGCTTCACTTTGGGATGTGATTCAAGAAACTGGGCAATTTTAAGAGATGATGTAGTCTGTTTTCCATAACGAAGATCATAAGTTTTAAGACCTCGCTGAACCATAAAAGCTGTGTGAGGATCTAGAGTGGCACCCAAACTTGTGGTCATAGAACGAATTTGAGAAATGAGCTTTTTTGAACCAGCAATGGATCCAGCGATAAGATCCCCGTGACCATTTGCAAACTTAGTTAGACTCTGAACAATCAAATCAATACCCATATCGGTATGTTGATGGAGACCAGCGAAAGTGCCATCTAAAATTAAAAGCAGATTATGTTCCTGGGCAATTTTTTTTAGCTCTGAGATATCACCGACGCTTAGATTTGGGTTTGATGGACTCTCAAAATAAATGATCTTAGTTTTTTCCGGAATGATGGCCGCTTCGATATTTTTAAGATCACTCATCTGAAGAATGCTCGAAGTGACGCCGAAATTCTTAAGAGTTTCGCGGATAAATATCCGTGCTGGCTTATAAGTTTCTCTAAAACTTATGACGTGATCACCGGACCGGAGCAGGCCCAAAAGAACTCCCGCGACTGCGGCCATACCTGAAGCGAGAACAATGCAATCTTCTTGGCCCTGCACTTCAGCGAGGGTCAATTCAAGCTCACGCAAAGTGGGATTTGAAACCCGACTGTAGATAAATTGTTCTGAGTAGCTATCTTGAGAGATATCAAATTTTGCACTTTGATAAATTGGAGAATTTAAAGGTGCATTTCCAGCTTTGAGTTCAACTTTCTGAGGATGATTGAGGTTAGTGCTGAGATGTTTAGACCGCTTGATAGTCATAGTTCGACCAGCGCACCAATTTCAACCACGCGACTTCTCGGTAAATGATAGAAGCTTGTGGCCGGTTGAGCGTTTCGAGAGAGAAGAGCAAAAATTTGTTCGCGCCAAATGGCCATGTTCACGTTTGTTTTGGCCACAATGTGTTCGCGCCCAAGAAAGAATGTGGCTTTTTTAGGATCAAGCTTCATTTTATTATCAAGAACGATGTTGCTTAAGGCTTCTGTGACGTTAGGGAGATCCATAAATCCGTATTGAATAATAATTCGGTAAATCTGAGGCCCCATATTTTGCAGCTTAATTCTGTTGGAGGCAGGTACATGAGGAATGGAAGCAGTTTGCACGTAGAGAAAAACTAAATGCTCATGAAGACTCTTAAAGTGACGATAGTTTTGGATAACTGTGGAAGGAGCATATAGAGTATGGGCCGACATATAGATGGCCACACCTTCCACTCGATGAGGTTTATCTGCTTTAACCTTATCTAAGAATTCTTGCAATGGAATAATCAACGCGATCATGCGATCTGAGAGAATCTTTCTTCCCTTCTTCCACGTGGTCATCAAGGTATAGATAAAAATACCCACAACTAATGGGAACCATCCCCCATGAATAATCTTTAAAAGGTTAGCTCCCCAAAAAGAAGCTTCAATTATTAGTAAAAAACCACACAGAGATATCGCCGCATACTTATTCCAGCCCCAGTTATGGCGAGCAAAGAAATAAAAGAGAACAGTAGTGATCACCATAGTTGTGGTAACTGCAATTCCGTAAGCAGCTGCAAGATTACTTGAGGTTTTGAAAGTGAGTACTAAGGCGATACAAGCAAGCATCAAAATCATATTCACACTGCGCACGTAAACTTGCCCAAATTCTGTAGAAGAAGTGTGAGCAATACTCACGCGAGGGATATATTGCAGCTGCACTGCCTGCATAGTGAGAGAGAAAACACCGGTGATCAAGGCCTGAGAGGCTATCACTGTAGAAAAGGTGGCCAAAATAACAAGTGGCAATAGAGCCCAGTTTGGGGCCATGAGATAAAAAGGATTCTTAATAGCTTCAGGAGTGTGAAGCAAAAGCGCACCCTGCCCAAAATAATTTAAAATCAGGGCCGGCAGAACCACTGCAAACCATGCCAAACGAATAGGACTTTTTCCAAAGTGACCTAAGTCAGAATAGAGGGCCTCACCTCCGGTGACAACGAGAAATACTGAACCCAAAACAGTGAAGCCTTTAAATGCATTGATTTGGAAAAATTTAAAAGCGTAATACGGATTTGCCGCTTGAAGAATTTCCGGATGCTCCCAGATATTTACTATGCCTAAAACCGAGAGCACAATAAACCACACCAACGTAAGAGGTCCGAAAACTTTGCCCACGACACTTGTACCATGTTTTTGAATACTGAAAAGACCAATGAGAATCACAATTGTAATCGGAATAATGTAGGGACTTAAAACAGGAGTAACAAATTCCAGTCCTTCTACCGCACTCAGGACTGAAATGGCCGGAGTAATCATTCCATCACCATATAACAGAGCTGTTCCAAATATCCCCATCAAAGTGAGAACACGTAGGGTCTTAGGAGATTTATCTGCAAAGCTTCCGATCAAGGCAGTGAGAGCTAATACCCCCCCTTCACCTTGGTTATCAGCGCGGACAATGAAGACTAGATACTTAACCGATACCACAATAATTAATGACCAAAAAATAAGAGAGAGGATTCCGTAAATATTGGGCGCACTCAAGGCCAGATGGTGAGTGTGATGAAAAGATTCTTTAAGTGCATAGAGAACACTAGTTCCGATGTCACCGTAAACAACACCGAGTGCCGAGAGGGCCAAGACATAGCGATATTTAGAACCAGATTCTTTCATAGGCCCTTGATCAAATTTTTAAGGTAATTGAGTGAAATGGCAGCATCCTGTTTGAAAAGCTCATTAGTCATGAGTTTCTCATGGAGTGATTTGAGATGAAAATAGGGAACTTGCGGAAAGAGATGGTGTTCTAGGTGATAGTTCACATAAAAGGGTGTCAAAGTCGCTTCCAGCAGCGGATTTGACCACAGAGTTGTCCTTGACAGATCGAGCTCATAATCATGAGAGTGCCCATTGTGTTCAGACATGCCGCGGATTCGAATGTTCAAGGCCAAACCAAATGGACAAACCGATAAGACTCCAGGTGAGAAAAACATGGCAGAGAACAATACTAATATTTGTTTGGTGATGATCTTTTAGCCACGCCTTAAGATCATCAGTAACAAAATTTTTCTTCATTCAATCTATCCCTTCAATTTTTTGAAGATCATGTAAACAGGCACTCCAGCTAAGATAAAACCCAGGCCTATCATGGATTCTCTAGGACTGGTCATCACAGTATTAATGAGAAGCAGAATTCCTAAAACAATAAAGATTATGGGAAGAACTGGATAGCCGATGGTTTTATAAGGTCTAGGAGCATCAGGAATACGTTTTCTTAAAACAAACACTACACCGGTTACCATGGCGTAGAAAATCCAAGAAGAAAACACTACATAATCAGTGAGTTGATCAAAAGTTCCGGACAAGGCCAGTAACATGGAAACAATCCCTTGCACAATTATGGAAACCACTGGAACTAAGCTTTTTTCATTCACGTTTCCTAGTTGTTTAAAGAAGAGACCATCTTTTGCCATAGCATAGGGCACTCGTGCACCTGTCATAATAGATCCGTTCATGGCCCCCAGAGCCGAGAAAACAAAAGCTACAGAAAGAATTGTAATACCTGAAGTCCCCAAAAATGTGAGAGCGGCTTTGGTGGCAACTGGGAGTGCATCAGGAAAGGCACTGGAATTAGAAGTGAGAATTTCTTGAAAAGGAAGAGCATAAAAATAGGCAACGTTGGCCACTCCGTAGATGGCCAAGATCGCAAGCATACCAAGACCTAATGAGAGTGGGATGTTTCTTTGTGGGTTTTTAATTTCTCCGGCAACCATAGGAAGGTTGTTCCAACCGTCATAGGCCCATAATGCAGCAAGAAGTGCTGATCCAAAAGCTGACCATCCTGCGACTCCTTGAATGGCCACATCTGATTCACCAAAATGAATGGTTGAACCTGAGCGAGAAAAGAAAAAGATTCCAAAACTGATTCCAATAATCATGATGAGTTTAAGGGCAGTCATCAAGGCCTGCACTCGCCCACCGAAGGCTACACTCATGCAATTAATTGAAGAAAAAGCAATGATCACAACCACGGCAGCTGCCGCTTTACCGCCAAAAGGCGCGAGATCCACAATGCCACTTAAGAAAGTCATGGCCCCTACAGCATAAGCTGCAATTGATCCAGGGGATCCAATCCAAAATCTCATCCAACCGTAGAGAAAGGCCCAAAAATCACCATAACCTTCTTTAAGATAAACATATTCCCCACCCGCGTTGGGCATGAGAGTCCCTAGTTCCGCATAGGCCAAAGCACCAGTAAGCGAAAGTAAACCCGCAACTATCCACGCGAGTAATACCATAGAAGGACTTCCTACCAAATTTGCCATGGTAGCTGTTTTTAAAAACACTCCGGTTCCAATAATACTACCCACTACAATGGCCGCAGCATCGGTTAACCCTAGACCCCGGACTAAATCTTTAGACATATGAACTCGCTCTCTTTGAATAATAATGAAATAATTTAATCAGTTCACCTTGATTATGTCGATGAATTGTTCAGGGTTAATTCATCGCATTTACACTAAAATAACCGAAAGGATTGTTATGAAAATTATCGCTTTGGCACTACTGATTCTACTTTCTTTAAATATGGCCTTTGCCAAAGAAATTTTTGAGGCAACTATCCCTGATTCACTCAAATGTGGTGACAAAACACTGACGCTCCAAAGTGCCGGTCTCAGAACTGCAACGATTTTCAATATTCGTGTTTATGTAGTGGCCATATATGGATCTTCGAAAGGGACAACGGAGAGACCTCTATGTTTTGAAATAACTTATTTACGAGATGTTGATAACCAAGATGCAGATAAGGCCTGGGCCTTTCAATTTAAAGAAAGCTCAGAGCATCTTTATCCTGAACTCCAAGACCATATTAAAAAGCTTCAAGATTCCTTCGGAGACATCCAAGGAGAACGTAAGCACCTCTTTGCCCTACTTCCCGGAGAAACTCAACTCTCAGAGAATGGAATATTCAAAGGAAAGATTCCCGGAGATGACTTTCAGAAAAATTTTCTAACCATTTGGTTCGGAAAGAAACCTCCTACAAAAGAAGTTCAGACTCAACTTTTGAAAGGTATCTAGATGAAGTACATACTCGCTCTTATACTCACAGCGTGTGCTAGTTACCGAGGTGACGGTGAATTCACCCGCTTAAAAAGTGTTTCGTATAACAGTTCAGGAGATGCAAGACATTTAAGTGAAGTTCTCATTCCCCAGGGTGAGGGGCCTTTTCCAGGTGTTGTCGTTGTTCATGGAGGAGGTTGGCAATCTAGAAGTTATTCCGATATGACTTCTCTGGCTGAATCTTTAGCGAGTCATGGGTTTGCCGTTATCAATATAAATTACCGCTACAGTCCGAAGCATCATCATCCTGCCCCTGTAGATGATCTTCAAGAGGCCCTCAAATTTTTTAAGTCACATGCTCAAGAATATAAACTTGATCCAAAGAGAATAGCATTGTGGGGGTATTCATCTGGTGCTCACACGGTGACATATTTTGGAGTAACCCGAAACAATCAAAAAGATCTTAAAGTCCAGGCCATCATTGCGGGTGGTGGCCCTTATGACTTCACCTGGTATCCTAAATCACCTTATATCAAAGGTTACATGGGTAAGTACCGCGATCAGATGCTGGCCGAATACTTTGAAGCAAGTCCAGCCCATCACGTTACTGAGGGGCTTTCTCCTTTTTATCTTTATCACGCAAAAGCAGATATATTGGTGGAGATGGCCCAAGCAACGTCTTTTGAGGCCAGACTAAAGGCCCATCATGTGAAAGTTAAGCGTTATGAAATTCCATTTTGGGGTCATGCTTCAGGATTTGTTTTGTCAGATGAATCAGTCAAAAAGGGAATTTTATTTCTTAACGAAGAACTAAAGAACTCGCCTCAAATATAATTGAGATTATCTAAAATTCACCAGGTTCATTAAAAAGAGATAATAAGACCCACAGGAGGTCCTATGAAAAATCTCTTTTTCGTTTTGTTTTTTGTCTTACTCTCTCCCACTCTCTTAGCTAAAACATTTAGAGTCACAATTGATAGTGTTGATTATGGAAAACCAGGGGAACCCACTCTTTTGCTTCTCTCTGACGGACAAGTTGGTTACCTTAATTCTGCCAAGAAATCTGGATTTACTAATGTTTCTACCTTAGCAGCAAGAAAAAATCTCGTGGAAATTTCTCTCGGGAAAAAAAATGAAGTCCTAAGCATCACTCCTTTGGCCAATTCAGAAAAGTCAATAAGTGAGCAGGATACAGATTGGGATACCAAAGCCCTTAATTACACTCCCACTGTTCTCGGAAGCGTAGGAGAAGCAACAACGATCTTTAAACGCATGAATCCTCGTTATCAGAAAGAATCTCAGTGCTACAATAGAGCACATGTCTGGTCTTACGAAGAATATCGTCGTAGTGGATTCAATTCAATGAAGCTCTTTATCTTTTTTACCCGAAAATATATCCGAAATTATAATTTCTATTGGTGGTTCCACGCCATTCCTGCAACCTATGTGGGCAGCACATTAATGACTCTGGATTATCGATATACCCGGGGTCCATTAAATGTGGGAACTTGGTCAAATATCTTTGTGCGAAGCCACCGCACATGTCCTTTCATTTCTAAATACTCCACCTATAAAAATAATCAGGAGACTCAGGACTGTTACATCCATCCAGCATCAATGTATTTCTGGCAGCCTTATGACTTAGATAGATTTGAGAGAACCGGATACTCTAAAACTAGTTTCATCCAGTCTCAAGTAAACGCCGCATATCATGAAGCTTTCTAAATTAAGAATCGTCCTGCCCGCAGTAGTCAATTAAGCTGCGAGCAGGGCATCCTCTAGCGAGTTTTTCAACTCGCTAGTTCGGATAATACCTTTCTCATCGACATAGATTTTGAGAATTGTATTTAGACCTGCGAGAATGAACTTCTTTATAAAAGAATATTACTTTTTTCGAAGCCAATCGGGACATTTCCAGAGTGAGAACTTAAAAGAATCTTTCACATTTTTAGTCAATTTCACAGAGACTGCGTATTGAAAAAACAGCTAGATGAAGAGAGTATTCTGAAAAATTTTCAAATCTCGCTGGACCTCGAATTGATGATTGATCTTTAAGATCAGAGCTCGCAGCGAATTAATCTTGTTTTTTTTGCATACATTTTAGTCGTCATAGCAGTACATGCTCCAGGAGCTGCTTCAATTAATTAATGGGGACCACTACCTTGGTTGTCGTCTCCCAATTTTTGAGAAACGTCGACAGGGAGATGGTGCTCACCATGACTAATATCAGCACCGAAATTACCAGTGCCTTTAACTTGTATCATACTGGGACTTCCATAAGTAAAAGAGAGGTATTCTCCAAAGCACGGAGATTGAGAGAACTCAAATCTTTCAACGCTAAACCATCTCGAGAATTGAGAGTCACTCCTTCTACATCAACTTTACCATTCAAGACAAAAACATAGGCACCATTGCCTTTGATCTTAAGCTTGTAATCAAGATTTTTTCCTGCATCTAAATCGGTCAAAGAAAAAAAGGCATCTTGATTAATGGTCACAGATCCCTCACGTCCATCGTTAGACACAACAGTAGACCATTTATTTTTACGATCCATTTCAGAGAAAGCTTTTTGCTCATAACGAGGTTTCACACTCATTATTTTAGGCATGACCCAAATTTGCAAAAATTTCACATCTTCAATTTCAGAAGCATTATTTTCTGAGTGAGCAATACCAGTCCCAGCGGACATGATTTGCACTTCTCCTTTTTTGATGAGCCCCTTATTGCCTTCACTATCTTGATGCTTGAGTGTGCCTTCAAGTGGAATTGAAATGATTTCCATATCTCTATGAGGATGGGTTCCAAAACCATTGCCTGCGGCCACACTGTCGTCGTTAATCACGCGAAGTGCTCCAAAGCCCATGCGCTCTGGGTTGTAGTAATTGGCAAAGCTAAAAGTATGATGGCTCTTGAGCCATCCATGATCGGCAAAGCCTCTTGTTTCTGAAAGATGAGTAAGCATAAAAACTCCTTTGTTTATTTTGACGAAACTGGGTAGAAATGGAAGGCTCAAAGCACCTAAGATCAATGTTGTTCTTTTCATACTTTCCCCTTTTGTCTTGTCTCATTATCGTCTAATCCGAGTTACAATTAAATTATTATGTTTTTATCTTTTATATAAGAAATGCTTATCATTGTGACGTATTTTCAGGAAGATATAAGGTTGATGACGAGACAAAAGTGCTAACATTTGGGCAACAGGAGACTTTATGAAACTAACAAGATCGCTTCAATCTTTTGCCCTCGTCACTCTGCTTTTTGGATGTGCCTCAACTTACAACAAAACAGTTTCTCACGTAGAAATTAAAAGATTCATGGGCCCCTGGCATGTGCAAGCAGGACGCTTCACCAGTTTTGAAAAAGATCCCTACAACTCTGTTGAGAGTTATACGTGGAACGAAAAAGAAAATCGCATTGATGTAGATTTCCATTACAATCAGGGTGGTTTCGATGGTCCACGAAAAGAAATTCCGCAGAAAGCGTTTATTGAAAACAAACAAACCAATGCTCATTGGAAAATTCAAGTATGGTGGCCATTACGCTTTAGTTATTTGATTGTGGCCCTGGATCCAAACTATGAGTGGACGGCGATTGGAGTGCCGGATGAAAAATATTTGTGGATTATGAGTCGAACCCCTCATCTGCCACGTGAGAAAGTCTCTGAGATTGTTAAGGAACTGGATCGCCTTGGTTACTCAACCAAAGATCTCCAGTTCGTTCAGCATAAATAATTTACTGAATAAATGCTCGTATTGCTGAAGCTGGCTCACCAAAGACAGTCACTTCAGCAGTACCTTGGTAAGTCACAACTGAAATACAAAAAAGTCCGTCTGTTCCTGCGATCGTATTATACGTAGCAGACTTTGATGTCGTTTGATCAACGGCCACTTTAATATAGGCCGGAGTTGTCATGGCCCCTTGAACTTGACCACAAAGCTCAGCGTACAATTGGCCTTGTCTCGGATAAGTAAATGAAGTCACTTTCACAGTTGCAGCTGCCATTGAAACTACGGATACCAAAAAAATTGAAACTGCGAATAAAACTTTCATAATGTCTCCTTGAAGTTAGTTCTCTTAGGAAAACATAGAACTCAGAGCTATGACAAGTAGGCCAGTGGCATGTAAGAATGGCAAGAATTTAACCAGGACTAGTCGACAACTAAACTCTGCTATTAGTCCACTCCGACGCCAAAGCCTAAAGAAGTCACTTAAGAAAAAAAGCCGGTGAACTGATCAACCGGCTTTAAATTTTTATTTTTTGTAAGGCATCTCACCCAAGTAATCTTTCTTCCCAACTTCGACTCCGTTATGACGGAGAATCGAATATGCAGTCGTAATATGGAAGTAAACATTCGGGATCACATGCTGAAGAGCGTACTCATATCCAGTAAGATACTTTCCTTCCCAACGAGGTTGTGAAATTTTTCTTTCTTCTGCTCCTTGAAAATCACTGGCCTTAAGAGTGCTAAGCCAGGTGACAGTGCTGTCAATGCGAGCTTTTAATTCAGGTAAAGTTTTTTCATTATCTTCATTCACCGGAGCTTCTTTACCAGAAAGATAAGCAGCACCCTTTTTAGCAGAGTCACAAGCAATCTGAACCTGACGGATTAAATTGAATTGATTAGGGGCCAGACGCGAATTCCAGAGAACTTCTGCTTCAAACTTTTTAGCATCAGCATACTCTGCACCCTTATCAAGAATGCGACTTAGGTTGTTTAACATTTTGATGGATTGAGGAACAACGATTTCATAAAGCATATAAGCTCCTTAAGACTGGGTTTTCATTTTTACATATAGGTCCTCGACCTTTTTCCGGGCCCAAGGGGTCTGACGTAAAAACTTGAGGCTCGATTTTATGCTGGGATCACTAGTGAAGCAATTAATCTTAATATGTAATCCTAGCTGCTCCCACCCATAATATTCCAGCAACTCATTGAGAACACTCTCTAGAGTCTTACCATGAAGCGGATCATTATTATTTTGGTTCATTTTTGACTCACAAACTCCAGGCGCCGATACACCAGCATGCGGTTATTGGCCGGCATTTCATAATCCTTACAAAGTGCGAAACCATTCTTGACCATATTATTATGTACATCATCATAGGAGCGGATTCCACGTAGAGGATCTTCGACTTTAAGTGATCGATCAAATTGCTCGTTGCTGGGTGACGAAAAAGTACCGTTATAATTGAAAGGGCCATAGATCATCACCTGAGCACCCTCGCGCAAACGATGCCCCCACATCTTCATAAGTGTTTTGCATTCTTTCCAATGCATAATATGAAATGTATTGGCGGTGAAAACCAAATCCACCACCACTTTGGGAAATTCATCCTTACCAATTTTAAACTCAATAGGTCTGGCAATATTTGGCACCTTCGCTTCGTCTAGCCACATTTTAATTCCTGCGTGGTTTCCTAAGACATCACTTGTAATCCACTTCACATGAGGAAAATGAGGGGCTAAATAGACTGCATGCTGGCCAGTGCCGGAACCTACTTCAAGTAAGACGTGATTATCTTCAGTGATAACTTCCTTCATAACTTCAAGAATGGGATCTTTATTGCGCTCGCAGGATGGTGACATTGGTTTATTCATGTGAGAATTATAGCATGAAAAGTTATCAAATCACCCAAACTCTAGGGACCTTTTATCTGTTTCCAGTTCCGGTAGTACAAAATGAAAAGTTTCTTATCAAATCTGAAAGCTTATACTCTGCAGAAATACTCAAAAAATGCCTTGATCAAGAATACCTAGCCTCGCCACTTGAAAATGAAAATCTGTATCAAGATTTAGGATTACATACCGATCAGCAAACTAAAATTTTTGAAATCCATCCCACATCTTTTCATTTAAAACTTTTACCGACTCGAGATTATGATCTTAAAAAATCTCACACAATTGAATCGATTCTCTCTAAAAGAATATTGAATCTTATAAATTCTGAACCGAAAAACAGAGATAATACAAAATCAGAATTACTCCACCGTTATGAAACTCAATTGTCCTGCAGTGAATGTCGAAAATTGGGAATCAGCAGTGAGAAGTTAAAAAACTGGTTGGAGCTGCTTTAAAAAAGGGAAAATTATTGATGCTGATGGATTAAATCCAAAAAGACTTCACCATAATTCTCTAGCTTGTTCTGCCCTACT
>CAMDDI010000089.1 GCA_945890905.1 Bacteriovorax stolpii | reverse complement strand
TTTTTGAAAAAGCGGCTCCCCACCAAAAATCATGAGCCTCTGTAAATGAGGAAGCCATTCTTTGAGAACTTCCCAGTTCGCTGCTGTCATGAAATTTTCATATGGCCTATAGCGGTCTCTGCGCTCCATTTTTGGATCGTCTTGGTACTCATTCATCCACAAAGTTGAATGATAGGGATCACAAATTCGGCATTTTAAATTGCAGATGTTTCCAAGTTTTAGATCTAATACTTTGGGAGATTTTATTTCGGCCAATTTCTCGGGTGAACGCACATCCAGTAAATTAAGATTTCCAAACTTGATCTTCAAAATCACTCTTTTTCATTCAGTCCATTGTTGAGATTTTGAAATGCTTCTTTTCTTTTTTGAGGGTCTTTAATTTTGTCGAGCAAATCATACAATGAAATATGGAGAGCCGGATCGGGACGGCGACTTCCGAAATTATCAGCTTCGCCTTTTGGATAATCCACCAGCACATCCCCAGATCTCTCTTCTTTGGCGTCAATACTTTCGTGACCGCGGATAGGCATAACAGTGAGTGTACAATGCTCTCTAAAGTGAGGAATTTTCCAAATTTCTTTTTCAAAATCTAAAACTTCATCCTGACGACCCGGAATAATCATGAGCATGACTTCTAGATGTCCAACATACTTCTCGGAAATTCTGTGGTCATGAACTACGGAGGCTATGGTCGATATCAAAGGAATCATTTTAGCTTTTTGGTAATGCTCAAAGTGCACACTGATGTTGATATCTGAGAGAGTGATGAGTTCGGTGTAATACTCAGTTGGGCGGGTTCCATTACTGTGAGTGCTGATGCGATGACCTCGGCCAAAGAGGTACTTCACCCAATCCAGGTAGTCAGGATTAAGTGTTGGTTCGCCACCGCTGATGGCAAAATTTATCTGACTACCTTTGCTGAATTTCTGCTCGAGATTTTCAGTTGCATATTTGAGCATTGCGAGTGTTTTATGAGCTTCATAATTATTATGAACAAAGGGGTGGCAGTAGCTACAATCGTAGTTGCAGCGGCGACCAATTTCCCAGAAAACCTGCTTGTTTCTGCCGGCAAATGTGCGCTCAAGAGCTGCCGGTTTGATGATTTCAACAGTTCGCTTTTCTAGCGAATGTTCAGTGCCATTGGTAAAATTAAGTAGATTTAAATAACTGTTGTCTTGAACTTTAGGAATGAAGAGATCGGCACCACAACTGCAGAACTTTTGACCACATGTAATCCAGTCATTATCCAGCTGAAAGGTTTCAAAAATGTTGCCGTATTTTCCGGTCTCGCCCTTTTTTCCGATACTTCCGCAAGAAGCACTCTGAACATCACCATCAAAACTGATGCAGAGATTTTCGATTCCAGCTGCGCATTTCCAACCAACAAATGAATTGAGTTTTTGAGAAACGACATCTTCAGTTGAGAAGTCATTGAAGCTTCCGTCAAACTCGTAGATGCGAATGGGTTTTCCTGGGATTGTACCGTCAGACAAAACTTCCTCTCTTTTTTTTAATGATGTATATTATGACGGAAAAAACGAAAATAGAATAAATATATTGGACTCACGCGTTATGAGCGTTTTCAAGAATAAACAATTCAAAGTTCTTTGCTTAATTCCCATGAAGAATTGTGAATCTACTATTGCGTCTTGTTTAAGTCATTTTCAAGGGGAAATTCTTGAATATATTCGCGAGATTCTTGTCATTGATAATTTAAGCACTGACAACTCACTGGATGTGGCCAACTCAAGCTTGGCCTCAATGACAACAGTTAAAACCACCATGCTTCAAAACACCCGCAACTATGGTTTGGGTGGTACTCATAAGATGGGCTTTAAATATGCCTATGATAATGGATATGACTTTATGCTCGTGGTTCATGGAGATGACAGTGTTGACGTTCAAGAGTTTGTGCCTGTTTTTAAAAATGACGATCTTCTAAATTACGAGATGATTCTCTCTTCAAGACTCTCAGGGGCCAGCCAGAGAAATAATTATTCAACTCTGCGCTTTTTAGGAAATAAAATTTTGAGTGCACTAGCAAGTGCCATCACTTTATCTCGAGTGGCTGATTTCACTGGTGGTGGGGTTAATCTCTATCGCGTATCACGCTTCTTTAATAAGTATGAAAATCCCATCAAGAATTTTAGCAACGATGTATCATTTGCTCAGTACCTGATTTTGTATGCGTGCTATCGTCAATCTCGTTTTAAATTTTTGCCCATATCACATAAGGAGAAAGATAAGAAGAGTCTGGCCCAAATGATTAATCAATTCGGAAAAGCTCTGATTCTGCTGGCGAAGTATCGCTTGCGCCCCACTCAAACAATTAGTCTCAATACTTATGGCTCCTACTTTGGTCACACTTTTAAAAAGATAAAAATTAGCGAAGCTGGAATAACTTTTGCGCCTGTCCCTAAAAAGCTCAACAAGTTAAATTCGTCTCAGCTCACGGATCAGTTTCAGGTCTTTGATTTAAAAAAATTTGGAGATGATGATCCCTATCTGAAAAACTTTCAGACGGTAGATTCGGAGAGCTTTGATCTCATCAACGATACTGACCCAAGTTTTCTATGGATCAGTCTTGATCTCGATTTTACAAATATTACAACTCGAGGACTTAAGAGCTTCTTCCTAGGACTTTTCAAAGTTTATCCTCCTCACAAAATTCGCTTAGATATACAAGCAGAGGAAGTTTTAGGATCAAAGCAGCTCATTGAGTTTTTTGATTTCTGTAAAGATTTTGATTTAGATTACCGTTTGGAGACATTTGGTTCAGGTGGCAAATATTTATGGCGGCATCATAAGGATCAAATTAAAAAAATTACACTAACCTTTGATCAAGACATGATGGAGCGGGAAGATTTTTCAGCAGTCATCGATGAGCTTAATGCGAACTCTGAACTTCGCATTAATGTTTTAAGTCATCCCGAGAAATTTTATTTTACCTACGGACTTTTTAAAACTTTGCAATCAAGGCCAAATATATATTCCATCAATTTTCAACCCTACGATGCTCCTGGTGGTTTTCCGCTAGATCACGCAGAGATACTTCAGGATCAAAAACTTCAGGAAGCAGACCTCCCCGTTGGACAAGAATATATTAAGCGAATTCGAATTTTATCTGATGGGAATGTAGAACTCCTTAATGAAGCCTCTCGTATTCCTATGGGGAGCATTTTTGAAGGCTTCCGGGGTCTACATGACTAATTATAAAGTTGATTTCTCTCGCAGCCTCATTGGCGAACATAAGATTACACCTGCAATGTTGGATGAAAAAGGTTTTAAACTTTTTGGTGACTTCTTTCAGGGAGACGATCTGAGCATTAGTCTCACCCTCAATAACTTTTGCGATTTGAGATGCGTATACTGTAACCCATTGGCCAGTTCCAAATGGGAGCGTGAACTTGAGCTCTGGTATAAAAGAGATTTGAGTCCAAAGAAAATTGAATTGCCGGAGAGTGATTCGCGTTTCACTGATTATTTCTGGCAATGGATGGAGCAAGATGGTTCAGCTCGGGTGACTCTGTGGGAAATGAGTGGAGGAGAGCCGCTGGTTCACCCTAACTTTTCTACAACAGTTCTAAAAATTTGCGAGTTAGGAAAAAAGAATGGCGGCAAAGAAAGATCTACTTTTAGAATTCTCACAAATCTCAATTCCCCAGAGAGGATAGTAGATAAGCTTGAAAAAGAAATTCTCCCTGTGATCACTGAAACTTTTCAAGTAGAGCTGTTGGCAAGCCTTGAGGGAGTTGGAAAAAGAATTGAATACTCTCGTTATGGTTTGAGTTGGGAAACCTTTAAATTGAATGCTGAGCGGTTAGCTGCATTGAAATTCAAAAATTATTCATTCGGATTTCAGGTTACTCTAAACGCATTGAGTATCTCAGGACTTTCAGATTTTCTGAAGTTTGCAAAGTTTCTCCATGATAAATCCAATCGAGCGATTATTTTGAAATTAGGAATTCTAACAGAGAATGAACTTTTGCAACCTAAGATCTTAACTCCTGAATTTAATGAATATTTTGATGAGGCTTTGTTTTTTCTTCACGAAGTGAAAGATAAAATGAAAAGAGAAACTGAGACAGTTGGTAGCTGGCCTTATTTTCATGATCAACTTAAACAAATTCAAAGCGAGATGAAATTGGTCTTCACTGGTCATCCACAAGAGCGTGCCCGGTTCTATAAATTTATTACTGAGTATGATTTAAGACGGGGATGTAATTTTTTGCAGAATTTTCCTGAATATACCAGGTTTTATAAAGAGTGCCGTAAAGAACATTTGAAATTATGGGCCGCGACTTAAAAGACTTTAACTTTTTTGGCCATAATATCAAGACCGCAGTAACAGTTTTGAGTCTGACAATAAACTGGACGGGTAGGAAAATTGAATACGTAATCTGAAACGTGACCGATGTCTCCACCTACGCCACACCAACCGCGCTTAACATTTCCGTAAAAATCCACCACCAAATTTTCTAATCCAATATTACAATTCCAACCATACCAATTGTTTTCTCCCTGAGCGATTAGCTCTGGGGGATTAACCACTTCTTCAGTCCCGTCAGGGAAAACTTTTTTCATTTCTCCACGGTAAACCTTACGCTCAAGCTTTGGTGTTCGGCAGTATTTAATATCACTTCCGACTTCGAGATCTGGCTTATCTAAAAGATCTTTTTGTTCTTTGGTGTAAGGAAAAATATCACCACTCATTTCTTCGAAGAGGGCCTGAATTGAAATACTCACACCCTCAACTTGCGCTGCGATTTTTCGGCCAAGTCCCATCAGTGCATCGAATTTCTCAGGGAGCATCATGATGTTGACGTGAACCGTGGTGACTTCATTGAGGAGGGTAACGACTTTGAAGAAGTGATCCATATCACCTTGTTCAGGGTGAAAACTCAAACAAATGTGATCAATAAGGTGTTTATGTTGCTGCCAGAATTCAAGGTCGCGACTGCCATTTGAAATAAGTCCAGTATCGGCGCCATTAGCTTTGAGAAACTCAAAAAGAGCCACGAAGTCTTTATAGTAAGTCATCTCTCCGCCAGTGAATTCGAAGAAAACTTTTTTATCTTTTTTATGCTGAATCACTTGAAGGCAGAAATTTTTAACATCTTCTAAAGGTAAGCCACGATTTTTTCCATCGTGAAGTGAAGTTGGACAATAGCTGCACTTAAAATTACAGATGGAAAAGAAGCACCAATTGACGACAAAATACTTTTCGTAATTCTTGTTACCATGAATGAGTTTAGTGTAACCGGCTTTCATTTTGGCATCTTAGCCTAGGGAACGTAACAGTTCAAGATGACGCAAACTGATATCTAACAGGTGCTGGCCTTGAAAAGGAAATGGTCCTTGATGATCCCACCTGTCAACTTCAGGCCATTCACGGGGGATCTGATTAGCTGACGCTTCAGCGAACTCTTTGATATTTTTGAAACAAAAGAATAAGCGAGATGCATTATCAGGCGCGGTTATGAGAGTATGAATAAGATCGTGGGCGAGTCTCTGCTGATTGAATCCAAAATAGTAACCATTTTTATCTTTGGCCAACTGGTTTAACTCTGTTTGCTCTTGAACTCCCACTCCTTTCACTAAACACAGAAAATTTCTAGTGCATACAAATTTCGGTTGGCCTTGCCGTAGTCTTGCCAAGTTTTGGAAGTTATCAGTCACAAATACTGGCAGCAGGTTCATGGTGAGTCTGAGTTCTGAACCAAGATCAGTTGTTTCTTTAACTAAAGGCTTCATATCAAATTGACCCAACGGAAATGTGAGATTTTCAAGTAATTCACCCCAGAAATGATTCTGACTTTCCAAGAACTGAATCAAGTCCGATTTTGTGTTAAGTTGGAGAGAAATATCTTTGCGGGAAATCCAAAGGATGGATTCATCACTGGTTTCCCAAAATATTTGGAGGCGCTTGAGTTCTAAGCATAACTTCTGACTTGCCTGTTTTTTATAGGACAGTGATGTTATCCCAAAAGGCAGATGCTCTTGAAGCTGACGATAGAGTAAAAAGACTTCGTGAGCGATTTCAAAAGCTATAATGGACTTTTGCTTTTCCTGAGGAAGGCGCAAAAGATGTTCCCCTCCTGAGAGTGGAAGCCAATGATTAATTTGCCTGTTTCTTAGGCCTCCTGTGCGCAACCAGGTGGAATAGAATGCCGGAGAAACAAATTGAATGTCTCGGATAAGCAAATCTGCTTTGAACATCTGACCATAAAACATTTCTGTAATTTTTGTATCATCGATTAATATCGTGACGTCTAAATCACTGACAAATGGGATAAAATCATTCGTGACCACACTTCGACGCGCCCAAGATTTAGAAATGAGTTTTTGACGCTTGGAAATGAAGTGTTTTCCGTGAGCGATATACAGAAAACGGAAAAATTCTCTTAGCCCAAACAACAGGACTAGTTGCCCTAAAAAATATCGGATAAAATTTTTCATATGCTATTCAAGGATAGGCTACAATTGATCGTATAGGAATATATATGATTCACTACCTTAAAGATGCAGCTCTCTCTCTCATCATTTCTCAAAAGATGGGAGGCAAGGCCCATAATTTACGTTCTCTTCTTTTGGAAGGCTTTTCCGTCCCAGCGGGTTTCGTTTTGCAAAATGAAGAGCCTAATTTGGAAGAGGCAGTGGCGGCTATCGGGGGATTTCCTGTAGCAGTAAGATCCAGTGGTTCTCTGGAAGATTTACCTAATGCGAGTTTTGCTGGGCTCTATGAAACTTTTCTTTTTATTCAGAATCATGAAGAATTAAAAAATGCCATTTATAATTGTTTTGAATCAAGACACTCTGCCAGAGTAAAAGATTATCTCGACACTAAAAAAATTAAATGGACTCCAGAAAGTCTGACCATGAGTGTGCTTGTCCAGAAAATGGTGGATGCACAGATGGCCGGTGTGCTTTTTACGATGAATCCCACCAATGGTTTTGAAGAAGAATTTTATGCTGAGTTTTGTGAAGGCGTGGGAGAGAGACTGGTCTCTGGCCACGTTACTCCCAGTCAGCTGACTTATAATTGGCAGAAACAAATTGTAGTTAAAGCAGTTACCAATAATGAAGGCTCTGTTCTAAATGATAGTCTCATGAAACAGCTGATGAATGAATCTTTAAAAATCCAGGCATACTACGGTAAGCCTCAGGATATTGAATGGGCCATAGATAAGAATGGCTCACTATTCATTCTTCAATCACGCCCAATCACCACTTACACCGCTCGTGACGATAAGCCTGAGCTCACCGATGCTGATCTCAAAGATGGGGGAATTTCTGCACGAGTTTGCTCTCCGGGGATGTTTTCCATTTATCGAGAAGCTTTAAAAAACTCCATGGGAGATTATTTTAAAAAAATTAAATTAATTCCCAATGATGAAAATATCCAATGGCTTCATTATCACTATGGGCGTGTGTATTGGAATGCGGGTGCAGTAAAAGAGGGACTTAAAAAGCTTCCAGACTTTAAAGAGGAAGCCTTTGATCGTGATCTAGGGATTCAGAAAGATTATGGAAGTGTGGGTCCTCATCACACGAAAACAACTTTAAGTTCTATCATGGATGCCCTGCCTGTTCTCATTGCTCTTCATCAGGAATTTCGAGATTCATCCATCCTTGTTTCACAATTTAAAATTCCATTTGAAGCGCGCGACGAAAAACTTAAGTCTGAGCTGAAGAAAATAAAGAAAATGACAGACGAAGAGTTTTGCCAGTGGCTGCTTGAAGTCATTCTCTTTCAAAACGATACCGAGAAAAAATATTTCAGAATCGTTTATAACAATTCTAACTACCAAACAGAGTTTAAGAATATGCTCAAAAAGGCCCCCGGATACGAGATGGGCGATGAGATTGATCTTATGGGAGAACTTCACGGAGTTTCTCACTTAGATGTCCAAGGAGGACTTGCGAAACTTCGGCAGGCTTCTGATCTTTATGGTTTTGATTCTCAGATGTATCACAGTGCCCGAGAAGATTTTCTCAGAATTCATTATCACCATGGTCCTGCGGAACTTGATCTGACTGTTCCTCGTTGGGGTGAACATAAAGAATGGGTAGATGAGTTAGTCAGAAGTTTTACTCAAGCTGCGAGTGGAAAGCCTCGTTTTGAAATTACACGACACAAAATCTGGAGATCTTTCTCATTTCTATCACGTGGAAAATTTATTTCAATGCTTGAGTGCTCTCGGGATTTTTTGCGCATGCGTGAAGAAATGCGTGCCTATTCTACCCGCGCCTACTACCTTTTACGGATTGCGATTCTTGATTTTGCACGGAGAAATAATCTTAGTGAAGAAGATGTCTTTATGCTGGATATTTTAGAAATTAAAAATAAATCTATTTATCCAGATGCAGTCTTACCAGACACCTCACTTCGGAAAGCCTTCTACCGGGGATACAGAAACTTTTCTCCTCCTCACGAATTTGGAGGTACCATTTCAGGAATTAAAGCTCACCCTGTGGACGGGCAACTCAAAGGTATTGGTTGCAGCCCTGGAGAAATTGTAGGACGTGCTAGAGTGATTCTTGATATTCATGCGACACATGAACTTACGCATGAAGAAATTCTTGTGACGCTGTTTACTGATCCTGGATGGACTCCGGTTTTGGCCAGAGTAGGTGGAGTCATCACTGAAGTGGGAGGACTCTTATCACACGCAGCAGTTATTGGACGAGAGTACGGAATTCCAGCTATTTTAAATTTGATTGATGCCACAATTCATATTCAAGATGGGGACTTGATCAAGATGAATGGAAAAACAGGATTAGTAGAGATCTTAGAAAAAGGCCCGAAGTGAGAAGCCCACATCTGTAGTCACTAGTTTTTGTGCCACACTTTCTTCATCTTTCCCTTTTGCCACAGGACAAAATGCAAAGAGATCTGCTTCCATATTATGGCCAAGATCAAAAGATGAACGCACAATTGCGTAGGCAAATCCAGTTTTGAAGTCAGCAATAATAGTTCCATTGATTTTTATCAGCGGATGAACTTCAAATTGGTTCGCAGCCGCTACGAAATATTCCGTAGGAAGAAATCTCTCTCCGAAATTTGCCAAAGTCGAATAGAGATTTTTTTTCTGATAACCAGTCTCTAAGCGCAAATGCCATTTCGAAGTCAGTTGCTCATCATATCCCATCACGGCATCTAAAAGGTTATGAGAAGGAGAATTGTCATTAATGTATTCAGATTGATAGAGAGTCTGAGCAAAAATCATCGCCTCTTCTAAACGGTAACTCAGTTGACCACCGACTTTTTCTCTTTTCTGATCTTCACCCAAAACATAATCAATTTGCAGATTTTCAGTGGCCTGATACTCACCATGAGTCCAAAGAGTGCGACTGATAGATCCGTCTCCATCGTAATTATTAATGGCCTTATCTCCTAGGAGATAAAACTCAACGGAGTGCTGATCATCTACAAAATACTTAAACATACCTCCATCATTTCCTTGAGCTACCTGAGAGATGCTAGTGAGACCTGTGGGTTGATTGAAGGGGTTAATTGGATTAAAAATTTCGCCTTGGCCGTAGTTGATATACATACGACCGACAGCAAAATTATTTTCTCCAGAATCCCATTCGTAGTAGAGCTTATTGATAATAGAATCAGTTTGATAATTGTCTTCCTGCTTGCGGTGCTGGAGTTTGAAAACATCACGCGCCACAAGTTTATTAGGGAAATTAAAAATCTGAGTGGCTAAATATTGATTCCGGTAAAGCTCACTCTGGGAGTGTCTTACAAACCAGTTGGCCTCTAGTCGAGAGCTATCAAATTCCGCCTTGCCGTTTAAGTTGCCGTAGACCAAGTAAAATTTTTCTTTATCCCAAGTCTGCATCAAAGGAAATTCCTGAGCTTGGGGATTATTCCATGACTGACGCCCCTGAGCTTCAATATTGCCTGATAGTTCAGTTTCAACCGCCAAGGCAGTAACTGAGAATATGCAAAACAGGATGAAAATAAAGATCTTCATTTATTCGGTTAAACTCTTTTGAGTGAAGTGATTCGACTTAAATTTCGGATTAAAAGTCATTGTCTTATAATAGATGATAGTATGCTTAGTCTTATCATCTTCAGGTCTCATTTCCCAATGAGCTGGAACCTTGTGGCCATCAAAGACTTTGATATCAGAGAACTTAAGATTTCTGCGAAGTTTATCTTCTTTATCGAAAAATTGATTTAAGCGCGGAAGGCAGTCACTTTTATCTGCATACGTCACAATCTTAGGCCACATGACTTTCGAATTACTTTTAGCCGTATTCTCAATCACGCGGTAATCTTTCCCATTGATCTTAGCGTCTTTAAGAAATTTATGATGATAATCTTCGCTCATTGAAGAAGACTTTAGAACGTCATCGTTGGTAAAATCAGAACCCATCCAGCTAGCAAGAAGCATTGAAGAAGAGACAGCTACTTTACGTTTAAGTTTTGGGAAATAGTTCCACATATTATTTTCAATGCGAAGAGTTCTAATACCCTTTTCTTTAGCTGGCGAATTAATAGTGGAAATCGCTAGATCCTTGCCTTCAACATCAGAATCTATCTCTAAAGTACGGGTCCAATTGGGAGTTTGAATAGTCATGGTCATCTCACCACGAGAGCGGTCACCACGCATCTGATTGTCAGCATATTTAAGCCATTCATCAGCGTTATTAACATTCGCTCCAAGAGCAACACAAAGAACGAAGTCTTTGCGTAAAATTTTTTTAAACATTGTTAGTCCTTGTTTCAGTAATTGATCCATCTTTGATGTAGCGAACAGTTCTCACCTGATCAATTAGTCTTTGATCGTGAGTAGAGAAAATAAAAGTCAGCTTGAAATCGTGATTAAGTTTCTTGAAGAGCTCGATGATTTCTTGAGCAGTTTTTGAATCAAGGTTGGCGGTGGGTTCATCTGCCAAAATGAGCTGAGGTTTGCCTGCGATGGCCCGTGCAATTGAAACTCGCTGCTGCTGACCGCCTGAGAGTTGCTTAGGGAATCGTTTCCCTAAATTCTCTAGGCCCACTTGCTTAAGAGACCAGGCCACACGCTCTTTAATTTCTTTATCTGAAAAGCCTTTGAGCTGTAGAGGGAACTCAATATTTTCAGCTGACGTGAGTACAGGCAGCAATTGATAATCTTGAAAAATAAAACCCATATAATCCAGACGGTGCTGAGTTCGTTCTTCAAGAGAAAACGAAGTGATATCCTTACCCCCATGCTTTAGAGTTCCATTTGTAGGCAAAAGTAGACCAGCAATGAGATTGAGAAGGGTCGTTTTTCCTGACCCTGAAGGTCCAACCAAAGCAGAGAAATCTCCAGCTTCAATATGTAGATTAATATTTTTCGCCCCATAGACCACGTTTTCTTCAGAAGACTGATAAATTTTGTCTACGTTAGTCATCTCAAATTGCATTTTTACTCCGATTGATCACTCGAATGAGAGGGTAAATCATAGTTAAAGATAAGAAGAAATAAATCATCATCGGCACTTGCCAATAATATTTAGGAACCGAATAGAGCTTTACGAGAGGTTTTAAAACCATACCACCCATGATGATGGGCTTTCCGTTGGTAAATACTTGAATATTGATAGGATAGATATGACACAAAAACGTCATGATATATCCCAGAACTGCGCCAATCATGACTGCCACAGTTCCCATGATGAAAACTTCAATCATTAGTGAACAGGTAATCCAGCGTGTCCGCGCACCGATAATATTGAGGCATTGGAATTCTTGCTCTCGCTCAAAGAAAGTGATCATAAGAGTGTTCGAGAGTCCAAGGCTCACAACCAATACAATAATGACTGAAACCACCCAAGTAAAATTATCGATAAATTTTACTGATACAGAGATCTCGGGTAAAATTTCAGACCACGCTGTCACCGCCAAATTTTGTAATTTGGGAAGAGTCATGTTGTCCATATCAAAGCTCACTCGCTGATGATAAGTTTCAGGAGTCATGACCATGAATTCTTGGGCAGTTGAAAGTTGGGTGAAGGCCAGAGTCTCTTCGAGATCTCCGCCTCCGAAATCTAAAAAACCCACCACTGTCATGAGTTCATTGGCGACAGATCCATCTAAGGCCTGACCCACTGTGGCCACTTGATCACCGAGTTCAACCTCAATACGGGCAGCGAATTTTTTACCAATAATAATTTCTTTGTTTCCATTGGGATCAAGGTAGCGTCCAACAGTTAATGCATCGTGAATGGTAGAGAGTTTCAATTCCTGTGCAACATCAATTCCAGTCAGTAAAACCCCTAATGTTTTTTTCTCACCGGAAATAAAAACTGGGGCAGTCACTCTGCGGGCCGATTTTTCCATTAAAGTCTTATCAGTAATCTCACTGTCTTTTAAGGTGCGGTAA
>CAMDDI010000088.1 GCA_945890905.1 Bacteriovorax stolpii | reverse complement strand
AGATGGAATTTTACGAGGATCAACTCAAGTAACAACTTCAGTGAATTCTTGTTCTACAACAGTTGATTTCAGTAACTACATCACCACTAACGGAACACTTGTGATCCGTGACGTGTACTCCGATCAAGGTTGTACTTATCAGTCAGGCTGTACAGCATGGACTAAGGTCCGTGATGCATCTTGCTGGCAAATGGATGTAGAAGTTCAAGTGGACGGAACAAAATCGATCTAAAGCATATCGATCACTACGTCCGCAAGATTTTTCTTGAGGGCGTAGCTGACTTCAACCAAAAGTCCCGGACAAGTAATATTCACTTCAGTCACTGACTCTCCTAAAATATCGAAAGCGACCCAATCTACTCCGTAACCCATGAGCTCTTTGACGATTTCTTCGCAACGCTCGCGCGCCACTTTGGTTAAGGCATGAGTGCCAAAAGTTGCACCTTGAGCAATATTAGAAAGAAATTCGCCGTCTTTAGGAGTCTTGAGGATGGTTCCGATCTCCACTCCTTTAAAGTAGAGAGAGCGGATCTCACCACGAGTGACGGCCTCTACAAATGGCTGAACAATCACTGGCCCATTGAGTTCGATGACTTTCTCCTCAAAGCGCTTCTCCCAACCTGTGGTAGGAAGTTTTTCCACACCAATTCCACTGTAGAGATCCATCGGTTTTAAAATAAGTGCTGAAGGCCTGGGATTTAATTGTTGCACAAACTGCTGAGCTAATTTTAAATTTTGCCCAATGAAACTCGCCACTGCCCCCTCTTTGCGGTAAGCATAGAGTTTTTCATTAAACTGCATTATACCCCGGGGATCATTCATCACTTTTATACCCATCGTAACCAGATGATCCAGCATCCAAAGAATGCGCAGATAGCGGCTATCAAAGGGAGGATCCAGACGCATATGGATCACGTCCGTTGTGTTGAGCTCAATGACTTTTGAACCTGTGAGCTCAAAGCTCGCCAAATAGATTTGATCCTCTTTGAGAGTGCCTTTAAAAGTGTGAACAGTTAGTTTTTGAACACCTTGATTATGAATGGCAAAATCATTTTCAAAGAAAACATAAACCTCAATCCCCCGCTTCTGCATAGCAAGGCCCAGCATCATGGAGGAATCTTTTTTGACATTTAATTTTTCAAGGGGATCAATAAGTAGGAGTTGGCGCATTTTTGACCTTAGTTTTTAAATAGTCAGTGAAGCTTTCAATTTTTTTCTGCTTTTTAAACTTCTTGTGTTCCATTCTAAGCCAAGAGAGAAAATCTTTGAAATTTAAATTTTGCTCACCCCGAAGTTGTTCCAAGAAATCTTGATTCTCTTCGTAGGTCAGAAACGCAGCAAAGCTCGCCTGATTCCAAGTCTCTTTGAGTTCACAGTCTTCAGCAGCAAGACTTAACTTATCACACAGAGCGCGCAGATCCGGCTTGAAGACCTCATTTACAAAACGCTCCGTTAATTCATCTGATTTCTTGTCCGTGATAAATCCACCGAGTTTAGCAAACTCCATCTGCAAAATTCCAATGAGATCCACCACTCTTTGATTGATCTCTTTTTTCTGTTTCACATCATCAAGATAGCGGGTCAGTTCAGGTCGCCCTTTGAAATGCTCTTGCATCAGTGCAGAACCAAAAAGATTGGCGAGGTTTTCATTGAGATCCACTTCATCGGTGATAAAAAAGAGGGTGTGAAATAGTTCATGGAAGATAAGTTCGGCCAGTTCGATATCATCATATTCAAAAAACGAAGAGAGAATCCTATCTTCAAGGTAGCCTAAGGTCGAATAGGCATAAACTGGACGAATCCAGGTCACAAGGTTTTCATCTTCTTCTAATCTTTTAGCAAAATCTTTGGCGGAATCAAGCTTGAAAAAACCGATATAGGGAAAGCCTCCCATAAAAGGGAACTCAAATTCATGAGCTTCAATTTTAGTGTGAGGACTGGCCACTACCAGGTAGGTCACGGCCTTATTTTCTAAGATGGAAGTTTTGGAATAAATCGAACTCGGTTTTTCACTAAAGTAGTAATAGAAATATTTCTTATACTCACCGATGAGCATAATTTTTCTTTTCACTTCTTCTGAAACTTTGGGATCTTTTAAAAGTGAATCATTATCTTTTCCACCCCATTGCAATTTGACCTGCTCAATCCCCTGCTCGGTTAAATAACTAAGTTTGGCACAACCAGTGGCCGTGAGGATGAAGAGAGTAAAAATCAAAGCAAATTTCATAAAGATATTTTAACTTAATTAAGAACTTTTACGAGACAGAACAAAGACATTCACACTTAAAACTAATAGTGTCAGGATAATTTTAAGGTAGATATGGAAAGGAGCTACCCACCAAACCGGTATTAAGGAGAGAATGATCATAGTAGTACACAAGATTTTTGCCCGCGGATTGATGACCTTGTGCTCCTGCCAATCACGGATCCCTGGACCCGCCAGTGGTAAAGTCAAAATCCAGGAGTGAAAGCGGGGTGAAGATTTCGAGAAAAGAAATGCCGACAGGATAAGAAATGGAGTTGTAGGAAGAACCGGAAGAAATGCTCCGATAATTCCTAAAATAAAACTTAACCAGGCCAGTGTGAACCAAAGCCATTTCACAGTGTAGGTCTCTTCCCGTGATCTTTAATGATTTTCCCCTGGGTGGATAGGGCCGTAGCAGAGAGTATTTCCACATCAACCCAATGCCACTGATAATCAGAGTCAAGAGTCTCAGGTGCAAAGTGAACCAGACGCATACATGAGGTACGACCAGTCCATTTCAGAGCACCTTTCTTATCAGGTTTTTTCTCTGAAACAAGAATGCGGTATATTTTTCCAATCATACCTTTTCGAAGATTTTCTTGAATCTCAAGTTGGCGCTTCATGATTTCTCTTAAGCGCCTTCCACGAATATCATCAGTGAGGACATCATTCATGCGTGCTGATTTTGTGCCTTTGCGAGGAGAATAAGCGTATGAGAAAATATTGTCGTATTGAGCAAGCTCTAAGAGCTGCATAGTCGCCTGGTGTTCTTCTTCAGTTTCATTAGGAAAGCCCGCAATTATGTCAGTTGTGATCACCATGTGGGGATTGGCCTTACGCATTTTCGCCAAGAGTTCTAAGTAATGCTCAATAGTGTATTCCCGAAGCATGCGCTGAAGAACTGTATTAGATCCACTCTGCACCGGAAGATGAAGATGATTGGCCAATTTTTTGGCCGAGGCGTGGGCAGAGACCAACTCATCAGTCACATCGTAGGGATGAGAAGTAGTGTAGCGAAGAAGCTCAAGACCATTAATCTGATCAAGGTCCATAATCAGATCGGCCAGAGATTCGTTATTATCTTTTCCAAATGAATTTACATTTTGCCCCAAGAGCATGACTTCTTGAATTCCAGAATATTCCACCAGACGTTTTACATCAGTCACTACTTCAGCGTGACGACGAGACTTCTCTCTTCCCCGAGTGAAAGGCACAATACAGTAGGAACAAAATTTATCGCAGCCCTTGATGATGTTTACAAATGCTTGAGGGGTGCCTTGAGTAATTTTTGTTTCGATTGAATAATTGTCGGAGCGATCCCACGAGGTCACCGTGAATTTTCTCTCTCCAGCATAAGCACGGTAAACCATCTCACCGATATTATCGATAACATCTGTTCCAAACGCAAAATCTAGAGTCTTGTATTTGGCCACAAGCTCTTTACCTTCAGTTTGAGCAATACAGCCACCAGCGGCCACAATCACTTCTTTGCGAAGATGATTGGTTTCTCCCATATGAGAATAAAATTTTTGATTAGCGAGATCCCGCACAGCACAGGTGTTGAACAAAACCAGATCCGCTTCTTGCTGATTTTCAGTCTGAGTAAAATTGAGATTGATAAGATGAGACATGATTCGTTCAGAATCGTGGTAGTTCATCTGGCAGCCGTAGGTTTTCATCCAAACTTTACGTGGAGGAAAATCCAACTCGCCAACTTTGATGGAGTTGTTTTCTGTTGTCATAAAAGGCCCTTAAAAATTTAGTTATTCAGTCTAAGACTAAGGGTTAAAAAATATGCCGCAACATAGCAATGGGCTAACTTTTTGTAAACCTAAATAAACTCTAACTGCAGGGCGATGTAGAAGGCGAGATTGAAAAGAAAGTGCAGGGCCATAGGTGCAAAAACCGAATGGAATCGAAGTAAGGCCTGACCACAAATAAGGCCCAGAACAAATGTATAGAATACTTGGAATCCAATGAAAGGGACATATTCAGTAGGAAGAACTGAGAGACCCACCAAATGAGAAAAAGCAAAGATCGCTGCCACAAGCATGGAAGTTACATACTTTCCACCCACACTTGAAATCAATACCCGTTGAAAAGTCTGACGGAATACAAGCTCTTCAAGAATGGGAGCAAAAAAGAGCAAATGCCACTCAAGATTATGAACCAAACGAAAGGGAGTTTCGATATCGAGATACCAAATGCAACCAATTGAACCAATCGCAATGGCGAGAATTTCCGCTATGGCTTTTAATGTTTGCTTGGTAAGTCTCCACTTAAATTTCCAAGGAAGACGGAAAAAGAATGAAACGCTTAGGGCAAAAATAAAATCAAAAACATAAGAAAAGGAAATAGCAGACGGAAGTTTGTGCCACGGGAGACCCCATGAAAAAGCAAAATAGATGATGACGAGGACAAAAAAACTAATCAACTGATTTCCCCTTCCTGGGCTATACGGTGCACAAGTTTAACTATTTCATCATAAAATTGAGGCTTTGTAACTTTGATTATTTGCTGGAAGCTAGGCGCCTTAGACCCGCCGTGCCCAAAGTTCTTATCATCAAAAACCACCACTCGTAGAGACTGATCTGCCTGCAGATAATAGAAAATATCCAAGTTGAAAATGATGACTCGTAAGACATTTTCCTGAGTTTGGGGCTCAATACCTGAAAAAAAAGAAGCGGTGAGAATCTGATCCGGACTATTTTTCATGTTATCTAAGGCACGGATGAGCATCCCAAAGCTTGCCTGGATCCATTGAAGGTAGCGGGCCTCAGTTTGCATATCAGATGTAATTGCCCCACTCACGGGTGCAGTCATGAACTCATGATTTTTTTCCAGACTATGTTTGAGAGTCGAATGAATGGAGAGATTCATAAGCACTTTGAGATCAAGTTGGCGTTTTGAGACTCTTCTTTTACGGATAAGATTAGTGTTTTCAAAAAATGAAACCGATTCATGAAGACTTTTTCCCCAAAGGATAAGCTCCGATTTATGTTTAAGAACTTCCACAGTCCACTGACGGTCTTTAGGATTTTTTAAATCAAAATTCCAGGTCACAATGTTCCAGCTGGATCCTTCAGGGGTAAACTTTAAAAAGAACTCTCTTGGATCTTGTCCGAAGAAATAACCAAGGAAGCTCATTTCTTGTGTTTCCAAGTTTCATAGGTCAAAAAGTAATCCCAAATTTTTTCCCACTCTGATGAGAAGAAGGCATAATTGCGGTGATCAGGATTTACCAACTTCATGCTGACAGCGTGATCCAAAAATGTTTGAAGCGATTGGTAATAATTATTGATGTTTAAAATAGCTATAGGTTTGGCATGCATACCTAATTGTTTCCAGGTTAAAATCTCAAAGAGTTCATCCAAGGTTCCCATTCCCCCTGGGAAAATTAAAAAAGCGTCTGAGAGCTCGTACATCATCTGCTTGCGCTCATGCATATCTTTCACTACATGAAGCTCATTCAAAGCGGCGTGTGCCACTTCTTTTTTCATAAGCCTTTGAGGAATAACTCCGGTGACTTTTCCACCCAGAGAAATCAAATTATTGGCCAGAGAACCCATCACACCAATAGCGGCTCCCCCATAGACCAACTCAATCTCATGTTCATGAAAATGCTTCATGACTTTTTTGATTTCAATTTCAACCTGTGGATCAAGACTTGAGCTAGCTCCACAAAAAATACAAATTCTCATTTTTTCAATCCATTGTTCATGGCAAATCTCAGGTAAAGCATCTCCCCCACCATAAACACGGCGAAGACGCCGTAAAAACCACCGGTCTTCCACATCAGCCAAGTAGCTGTCGATTCATACAAAGCAACTTTTGCCATCCACACCGCAAATCCAATGAGAAATAAACATAAATGCCATTCCATCGTTTTATAGGTTTCGGCAGGAAGTGGGGCCACCTGCTTCATATCTTTAAGCATATCAAGCATCAAAGAATCACCTTTAAATTTTTTAAACACTAAATAGGAAGCCACACATAAACCAGTTAATGTGGGTTGAAGCTTAAACCAAATACCTTCCTTAGCGATGAGAGAGATAACACCTAGACCCACCACTAATGAAATGTTGAGCTTAGACATGGTATGAACGTGGCCGGTGAATTTTTTCTCCACACCCATTTCAATCACACCCAAAACAATTCCTGCAATGAGGGCCACTTCAAGTGAGAAGTATGTTTCCAGCAGCCAGTATGCCACTGCTGGAATAAATGACATGAGAAAATAGGGAGGGGTCTTTTGCGATTTCATGCAGCTATTCTAAGCTACATTCCTCAATTTTTCTTCACAATATGTGAGGTATTCTTGCTTGAACTTCACCGGATCAAGAATCTCCACGTTTTTTCCGAGAGTGGTGAGCCATTCAAAGAGAGCTTCGCAGGGTTCCACATAGGCGGCCCAAATGAGATCTCCATTGGGATTAGTGATCATGCATGGCTTTCCGAGAAAATGATGCTCAGGAAAAAGATTTACCGCCTGAGGGCTATGAATTTTTAAAATTAAGCGGGTTTCCTTTTCATTCATCGTCCGGATGGCAGCAATAAATTCTTCCACATCATATTCTGTCATGCGGGCCGAACCCGTGGACTCAACAGTTTCCACTTCTTTAATTGAATCAACTGGTAATATCAGTAAACAGTGATCGGTGGAGTCTTCAGCAATAAGTGAGAGCTCCCCTTCAAGATGCAGAACTTTGGTAGGATAAATGGTGTAGTCTTTATCCTCACTGGTAGTCATATGTACCAATTTTTTATCTGAGACATATTGCTCAAGTTTAGAAACTAGGCTTTGCTCATTTTCACTCATCTCTTCTTCCCAATCATCTAGTTTTTCCAGAATTTCCATCATCGACTTAATCGGGCCATTTTCTGTAACTTTATGTTTTAAGGAGTGGAGTGCAGGTGTTGTTATTCTGGCAGAAGCAGTTTGCAAAATTTCATGCAGCTGCATCCATTCTGAAGGAGACAGAGGCAGCATATACTGAATAGCCTCAGCGTTCACATCCACCCAACACTCGTCATTTTGATGATAGACCTCTACCCCAATACCTAATGGAAAGATCTGGCGTATAAACCCTAAGGCTTCATCCTCAGAGAGACTCATCTCCAGGGCCAGGTCCTTGAGGGGAATACAGCCCTGTTTTTGACCCAAAATCATGAGTTTTTTCCAAGTCTTAGATTCACTGCTCGAATGCTGCTTTTTCATTCAAAATACCTCTTTCTTGACTAAACTCATCGGATACTTATTCATAAGTCTTTAGTGCAAAAAATGAGGAATACCTGGATAATGAGGTTATGTTCTGGAATTCCTTGATGAAAAACCCTTTTTTGGCGATTGGTATAATCCTTTTCGGATTGTTTATCACGCAAGTCGCCCGTAAGGAGAAATGGGGCTTCTTCTATAATGAGAAGTTTGCCACTACTTCATGCACTGGTGCTGTGATCAAGATTGTAAAAAAGATCCCGAATAATTGGAAAGTTTTCTGTGAGGGAAACAACATGGCAGTTGAAATCCTAGAACTCGCCATTCCAGATCAGGCCACAAATCTGCGTGCCCTGATGTATCGTCAACTCGCCAATCATATGTCTTTTATTGCCCGGGCCTCAGTTCCTGATATTTTAGAAAAAGTATTTTTAGTGCGCTTTCGTATCACACATCCGGGAATGGTGATCAACGCGGTTACGGAAGGAAAATATATTGTTAAGTTAGTAACTCTGGAAAATTCCGAACATATCATGACTCATCTCAAGGCCACGGTCCAAGTCAAAGAAGAGATGAAATAGGTCTGCGTGATGGTCTTCAAGCGCTTCCGACCATTCATATCTAAGAGCATGTAAAAATAATCGTTCATTTTTTTTTCCGCCATAAAGCACGTCACCCAACAAGGGAAAGCCAAGGTGAGAGAGTTGTGCTCGAATTTGATGACGTAGACCATGTTTTAAATTAATCAGAACTAAACTTTTGCCTTGAGATTCCATCACCTTTTTAACGGATAGAATTCCCTCTTGAGAATCACGGTTAGCTGAATCGCTCACTAGTTGCTTACTCCCTTTCTCACCTGAGGCACGGAAGTAATGAGTCCACTCTCCTTCGCGGTTAAAATTTCCATCAACAATGGCCCAGTAAAATTTCCTCTTCATCAGAGTCGAAAATCCCATTCTCATCTTGGATAAGAATTCTTCATTCTTGGCCAGAAGGATGACTCCCGAAGTTTCAAAATCTAATCGGTATAACAGTCCTCGGTCATACTGATTTTGATTTATATTAAGGGCAGGCCAGTGCTGAATCTGAGTCAGAAAATTAAGTAAAGTATCGCGATCAGAATAGACGAGCGGATGGCAATGGATACATGCTGGCTTAGGAAGTGCCAGGTAATTACTGGTTTCTTTTAGAATCAATGGAGAGGGACCTTCAAAGACAGGATTAATCCTCATATGATTGACAAAATCTAAGGGAAGGCGAATTTGATCCCGGGCCCGTATAGGTCGGGTTTGCTCTTTAGAATTAAAATGTTTTTTAATGAGTTGACCAGAGCAATTCAAAGTGGCCTGGAGAGCTTCTTTGGTGGATTTTTCATCATGCAGCCACTGAAAATCTACCGTCTCCATATTACTGGGCCTCGACTTTGCGCCCTTCAGTTCTTAGATCCATTTTCTTCAACACAAATTCAACACGTCTATCTGAGAGATTAGGGGTCGATTTTACTTGTGGCCGAGAGTCACCATAGAAAATTGTTGTAATTTTACCTGGAGCGATCCCACGCTGAATGAGTGCTTTTGAAACAGCGAGAGCTCTTTGAGAAGAAAGCGTATAAGCATCTACTGAAGGGTCTTTAGTCGCCACTTCACCTGCGTCGGCATGACCTTCAATCATAATATTCCAGTTATTTTCTCTCATCATTTTTACCAGACGGTCAAAAACCTGAATATTGATTTCATCAATTCCTACTGAACCTGGGCGGAATTGAATTTTATCTTTCATTCGGACGAAAATCGATTCAGGCATTTCATAGACATTTGCCGATTCAATTAATTCATTATCAGCTAACATTTTTTTTAGCTGATTAAGTTGAGTGTCTGAATCTCGATTTACTTCATGCTTATCAAGAAGTCCTTCAGCAGTTAAAAATTCGATCGGAAAAGGTTTTGCCGGCATATCAGAATCAATCATTGTCGGGGCGTCGCTAGGAGATTTTCCTGGGCGCATAACATCCCCGGCCTTGAGAACGTTACCACCGAAAGCATTTCGTAGTGATCCAATGGCTGCCTCGTATTTTGCTGTTTCTGTTTTGGCAAAAGATAGAAGCAAAATAAAGAACGTCAGAAGAAGTGTACAAAGATCCGAGAATGTTGCCAGCCACCCAGGGGCACCGGGCTTACAAGGAGGACATTTAGGAGCGTCGGCCATAACTACTCCTTCTTCTCTTCCACTAGACGATCTTTCGGAGGCAAGAATGAATCAAGCTTCTCACGAATAACACGTGGGTTTTCGCCGGCCACTATACCAAGAACACCTGCGACAATAATATTCATCTTGGTGGATTCTTGCTTTGAACGCTGTTTTAATTTTGTTGCAATTGGAATTGTAAATACGTTCGCAAGTACAGCTCCATAAAACGTTGTCAAAAGGGCCACCGCCATGGCGGGACCAATGGATGAGGGATCAGACATATTCTGTAACATTTGCACCAGACCGATCAGGGTCCCGATCATTCCCATGGCCGGACCATCTGCTCCCATTCCCTCGAGCATATCTACACCTTTAGAGTGACGCTCTTCCATGGCTGCAATTTCTAAAGTCAAAATACTTGTGATAACTTCGGGTGGTCTGTTATCCGCAGCAAGTGTCACAGCTTTTTTCAAAAACTTATCTTCAACTGGAACTTTCTCTAATGCGAATACTGATTCTCTACGAGCGGTCTCTGCAAGTTTTTGAATCTCTTCAATCATCGCCTTAGGATCCGAAGGAGTAGTAAAAATTGACTTCATAAATACGGCCACTAAGGTTTTAATTGCTTCCATTGGCCATTTAATAAATGTCACTGCTACCACACCCCCACCCACAACCGCGATTGACGGTACATCGATGAAGATGGAAAGAGGAGACCCGTAAAGAATCGATCCAATGATGGCGATTGTTCCTAAAACGAGTCCAATGACGGTGGTCAAATCCATAAAATTCACCTTTCAGCATGTGAAAAAAAGTCTGTATGGTTAAAGTATCGGAATCTTAGAAATGAACTTAAATTACAAGTAATTGGGAGTTATTCGTGCAGACAAAAGAAGTCAGATATTGGTGTCAAACTTATTGCCATGAGGGTTTGTTATTACAGGATCCCTAGCGTCGATTTTTGCTCTGTTTTAAACTCACAGTATGAAAAATCTAATTTTAACCTTATGTCTTGTCTCTTCCTCTGCTTTTGCTCTTGAGCCATCAAGTCTCAACTGCAATTACTATTCTCAGGTTGAGCGGGAAAAGCCCTGTGGGACATCTGGTTATGTTCAACATTTTGGAAAAAGAATGTGTGAGAAATATCTCAGTGCAGAGTCTAAAGTGAATGACAATTTGAAGTGGTGGTTTCCACGTGTCCGTTTGTGTTTGCAAGAAGAGCTCAAGAAAATGAATAAGACCTCATGTGATCAAATATCTGATGACGCTTTTAAATCCCATCTTCCTTGTTATGTGAAAACTGGGTTTTGTTATTTGAATATTCTGGATAAAATCGCACTGGTGGAGGCTTCAGGGCTAAAAGACGTATTGCAACCAAACTCTATGACCACCGCCCTTCATATCGAAGCTATCTGTAAATTAGTAAGACCATTTTAAACAAAAAAAAGCCACCCGAAGGTGGCCTTTAGCTTTTAGATTATTTCTCTTCACCCATAAACATGGTGGAATCAATATAAGAAAGCATAGCTGTTCGAAGATCTTCTAGGGAAATATCCTCAGAACCATTTTGGCTTTTGAAGATTTCCTCTTTGATCATTTCAACAGGAAAGCCAGTCATTTTTGCTAGCATCTCCAAGCTAATTTTTCCGTTCTGTTCAGTTTGACCATTCGTGGTCATTCCATCTGTTGTCATTATCGACTCCCTGAATTTTAAACCACTCAAATCCATTGAGTAGAAATTTTCCCAAGCATATCGATGGGTCAAAAACAAAGTCAATCAAAGCACTAATAAATGTAAGTTAATGTTAGGTTAAGTTGAGAAAAAGCGTTTAAATCAACGAAATTACAACTAATTTTTAATATATCCCGGGGCCTTAAGCAATGTTAGAAAGCTCGAAACCTTATCTTCCATCTCTTGATATTCGGAAGTATTTTTCGAAAGCAAAGTAATTCCCCCACCCGCACCATACCTCCACAGACGGTCTCCAATGCTTATAGATGCTGTGCGAATGTTGATGCTTGCTACCTTTTTGTCTCCGTAGCAAAGCAGCGTAGAGCCGCAATAAATGCCTCGCGGATAACGTTCCACTTGCTGGATGATCTCCATCACTCTTTTCTTCGGAGCACCCGTCACACTTCCCCCTGGAAAAAGAGATTCTAGGGTTTTAAGCAGACTAACTTTATTTTCAAGCTTAAGACTTAAAAGTGAATACTGATGAAGAAGACCTGGAACCATCATTGGGGCACGAAGCTTAAGCACCCTGGCGGCTGGCCTATCCAATCGGTTGAGATCATTTCGAAGTAAATCCGTGATCATTAATAGCTCACCCTCTTCTTTAGAATTACCGAGCAATTCTTTCCAATCACTTTTAAAACTCCCCTTTCGCTTGAGAGTTCCTTTAATGGGCATAGTGAAAATTTCATTCTTACGATACTGGAAAAGACATTCTGGAGAATTAGATAAAATCATCTCGTCTCCGAGAAAACTTGCGTGGGCAAAGGCTCCTAGCTCTTCTTGAGAAAAGAAAAAGTCACAAATATCCCGTGGATCCATAATCTCATCGGTTTCAAAATCAAAATTGTAAGTAAGGTTAACCTGATAGCAATTACCTTCTAAGAGCTGATTCTGAATATGAGCGAAGGCTTCTTTATATTCAGTCCACATAGGGCGCTCAAGAGACTTAAGAGGAAGTTTTTTAATTTTAGTGGGTTTTGATTTTTTCTTCTGACTCTTCTGATACTCAATCTCAATTGCCAGTGGTGAATTATCATCCACGGTGTGGCCCAGACCCA
>CAMDDI010000087.1 GCA_945890905.1 Bacteriovorax stolpii | reverse complement strand
TTCTTTTTGATAATCGCTGGACGGTCATCTTCATCAGGATGCATTTCGTAGTAGGCCTTAACTGACATCAAATCTTTTGGATTAGGTGCTTTACCAGTTGTTACGAATGCTTCTTGAGTCAAAGAGCACTCATAGTTGTAAGTTATTTTTTCGCGTCTACGTTTCATAGAGAGATCCTTTGTTTTCGAGTCATTTCTTTATAGGCCCGATATTACGGTTTATCAAGGACTTAAACCAAAGGTGAGATTTATGACATTCCAAGTAAATCTAGTATTTCCAACCCATTAATCGCATGTCACAATATTTTGAAGATCTTCAAATTTTTTCAGGGATGAATGAATTGTTCTTAAAGACCTTGTTTAGCTTATTGATGCTATCAGTTACAAGTTTGTGCGCTTGGGGATTTTCCGAGGCGCGCCTCATTGGCCAATCCAGCTCAGGTCAGACCGCTCTGTTTAATTTGGGAACCCATGATGGTCTCAAGAGTGGAGAATATGCTGTCATCGTCAAAGAAATCCGAAATCTCAAATCCCGGGATCTGCGGATAATACCTGTGGCCCGTGCTCGCAATGTTAAAACCAATCCTGATAGCTCCGTATGGATTCTCTACAAAATCTTTGATCCAGAATTATTAGTGAAAAATGATAAGTTTCTTATTCTCTCTGAGTCGGTCTTACTTAAAGGCCGGCGTGATCCGCGAATGGGAAGGGTAACTGTAGTAGGAAATAAGAACTCACCCGCAAAATCAGCTCAGCAAATTTTGAATGATGATAAAGATCCCAACTCAAAGCTTAAGCATAAGTATCTTGAAGGCGACAAGATGCATGAGAAAGAGAGCAGATCGGATAGTGAAGTAGATCTTGTAGACGTTGATGGCTGGGAAAAACAGGGCGGGGCCAATCATAGAAGTGCTCTTTATAAGAGTCCTTATGCTAAAGAGTTTCAGCATGCGCATAGGCTTGCGAGTTTTGAAAAACTTGTCACTGCTTATCTTCATCAAGTGAATAATCCTGATTTTAGCTATGATAAGTTTTATGACGAACAAAGAAAAAGTGAATTCTCTGTGCGAAATCGCAGTAACTTTGCTACTGAATATGAAAACTTCTTGGCCAGTCAGAAAAAGGCCACTATTTCCGAAACGAAGCTTTACCGCTCTCTCTTAGAAAAAGGGGAGACCTGGTCCACTGAATTTTCAGATGAAGAATTGCGTGGAACTTTAGAGAGTGTCTCGGTTCTTCAAGAAAGAGATCGACGGGATTACGTGGTATCAAAACCCAACCGATATACCACCTACTTTGATTATGGAGTTTTTCTCACAGATCCACAAACATCTAAAGATAGTGCTTATCAGCGCGAGCGGCGCTACACGGCTGAATTAGAATTTGAGTTTGTCCCAATGATTAAGCACGAAACTCTCGAGCGTTTCACATTTGATTTTGCCTTTCGCTCAAATCAAAATGCTTTTGAGACCAACTCCAGAAACGCCAGTCTTGATGAATATTCACTGGCCGGTGGTGCAAACTGGTATCCACTATATGCACCTTATATTGTGGAAGCTCCTGTTTTATTTTTTGGAACTTATATCCGCAGCGGATTTGCTGATGTGGTGGCCCCTGGTTTCGGAGAAAAAGGTCGCTATACAGTTTTGAGCTTGCCGGGATTTCGTGGGGGCATGAAATATAATTTCAAAAATAACCTTGGTTTACGAATTGTTGCAAGCATGGAAACATTACAAATAGAACGTTTTGGAAAATCTAAGACAACGACAAATCTGCCAGATCAAGCAAGTATCGTTGAAGGCAAAATGGGCATTGGATTTGCCTATTCTTTTTAAGGGGTAAGATGAAAATCTTCGTACTTTTTCTCATGCTCTTACCAGTTCTCTCTCACGCTCTTGAAGTTGATGAGAAACTGACAGTCCGAATTGTGAAGGCCACTGATACCCGTAAAACCATTATGGTGAATCGTGGAACTGAAGATGGCCTCATTGAAGGGGATCACGCTCGTTTTATAGTGACTGCAGGAATTGTGGCCAGGGCCGTGTGTGTGAAAGTTTCTCCTACTCGTTCTGTCTGGTCAGTATATCGTTTAGTGAATGCTGATTTTGTAGTGAATGACGCCGTGATGACTCTGAAAATTACCCCACCAGTTAAAATTACAAAAGATTAAACTCAGGACATTGTTAAGGAAGATGTACCTACTAAAGTCGCCACTGATCCTGCTGCTCTAGGTATTCCTCTGGCCGAAGGGGCCCGTGATCTTGAAAATGCTGAGAGTGTTCTCGAAGATGATGCCGATCTCAAAGAACTTGAATCGGTAACCATTATCCAAAAGAATATGGAAGTCTTCAGTCATTTGAATATTTCTGGTCTTTCATCTTCTACTAAAAGTACTGCTGATTCCTACACAGGATCTCAATCAAGTCATCAGATTGGTTTAGGGGCAGAGCTTTATTCTCAAAGAGAGAGAGACTGGTATTCGCGTTTTAGTTTATTTGCAGCAATTGATCTTTACCGTCTAAATGCACAAGCATATAACGGGGCAAAAACTAGCAACGATGTGACTGAGTTTTCATTCGGGACCAACTGGCATCCGGGAAGTTTACCGAGTACCATCAACACTTTCATTCCTTATTTTCATTTAGGGGCCTCAATAGGTACGGCAAAATCAACTTTTGAGCGTGGAAATGATGAGAGAGTTGCAGCGAGTTCAAATTCTTGGAACGCAAACGGAAGTACGACTGGGTTTTCTCTAGGATTTGGATACAAGTTCTACACCCGCCAAGGATTCGGAGCTAGAATTTTGGCCGATTATTATGTTCGTCAGGAAAAATACAAAGCCGATCCCCAGACCTCTGAGTTTAACCGTTCAGTTGCTGGCCCACGCTTGAGTCTTGGACTATCTTACCGGTTCTGAAGCAGGCCTTTGACATCTTCCATGGGAACTCCCATTACATCTTTGAGATCTTTGATATTATCTAAAATTGATAATCGGCGATGAACTAAATCTTCGATTGTTGTGACATATTCTGTTGCAATAATTTTATGCAGTAACTCTAAGGTCAAAGCGGGCTTCTTTCCAAAAGTCGGCATGAGGGAAGTTTGTCGCAAAGGCTCAAGAGTTAAATTTGGGTAGTAAGGCCTTCCTAGGCGCGGAACAATTTCAGAGGCAAGTTCTTGATTCATTCTACGGAAGGTCGTGTATTTTCCACCTAAGATGACATAGGTGTGAGAGTCGGGACGATAAATTTTATGAAAGCGACTCGTTTTACCACGAGATTCTGCATTGCCATCTTCACGTACCAGAGGTCTCACTGCTGCAAACGTGGAGATGATCGAATCTTGAGTAAGACCAGCATAGGGGAAGTATTGATTGAGAACACCTAAGAGATAATCCACTTCAGTTTGAGTGGCCTTGATATCAAATATATCTTGATCCACAGGAGTTTCAGTTGTTCCTACAAGAATTGATCCACGTTGAGGAATAACAAAGACCACACGGTTATCTTTTGTAGTGAGAACTACTGAACCTTTGGCCTTGATGGCCCCTTCTTTTAGCCAAAGATGAATTCCTTTACTGGGTAGAAGTTGCGAAGACCAAGGCACTCCTAATTTTGGTAGGAGAATATCTGTGAAGGGTCCCGTGGTGAAAACAAGAAACTTAGTATGTACAGTTACTGTGGCCTTTGATTTTCGGGATTCATAAGTCACAAGATATCCGTCACTCACGCGCTCAGTTTTTGTAACTTCGTGGTAACTCAGAGCACTTGCATGGGGTTCAAGTAAGGCATCATAGAGGCACTCAAGAGAAAGTTTGGCATCATCTACGATGCCATCAAAATATTTCCCTGCACCTTTAAGACCGTTAGGATCAAGAGAAGGAATTTTTTCCAGAGTCTCTTCCTGATTAAGCATTCCAAAAGGGCGATTTTGAAAATGGGAGAGAAAATCATAAGTAAATAATCCTAAATTAAGCATCCAAGGCGCGTATTTAGAATAGCGGTAAAGTGGAAGATAAAAGTCGCGCTCAAAACAAAGATGCGGAGTGAGTTTGAGCCAAAGATTTTTTTCTTCTAAGGCTTCTTGAACTAAACCGAAATCAAAATTTTCCAAATAGCGGATTCCCCCATGGAGCATTTTGGATGATCCTTGGGAAGTTTGTGAGGAGAAATCACCTTTTTCAATGAGGAGAGTTTTCGCCCCATTTAATGCGAGATCACGAAGCAATCCACAGCCATTAATTCCACCGCCAACAACCACTACGTCAAAATGATTCATAGTTTATTAACCCAAACAAGATTACCTGTGCAACTCAGGCGATATTTATGCCCAGAAATACCGTATTCAGAAGGCAAGGGAGTGAGTTGATAATTTAGTCCCACAACTGCATTTGAATTGGCCTTCAAAGCGTGGGCTTTGAGCTTTTGGGCCAGCTCTTGATAGTGACGTGGAATTTCATCAGAACTTTCATCTTCCACTAGATGACCTTCAAGCATTTTATGTTCTGAGGCCACACCCAGATAGCGGATAACTTGGTAACCTTCCAAAGAAGGAGTCGCGGCCACAATAATCTGAGAGATTTCAAGCTTTGGATCATCAAAATGGAAGTGATGATTCTGGTTTTGATAAAGATTATGCTTTGAAACCATTCCCACTTCAGGATTTTCAAGATGCTTAGGTGGATGAATTTCATCAGAGAGACCAATTTGGATATCAATATCAAAACGACGAAGCTTATGGGCAAGAAAAATGGCCGCATATTCAGATATTCGAGGAACCAAAAGATTTCCTCTCATGAGTCTTGATTTCACCTGATCTTCTGGATCCGTGAGAAGAGTGAGTTCTTTGAGCATAGTGATGATGTCATTGACGTCTTCAATAAAGCGCACGTTTTTAATGAGTACGCTAAAAGAAGGATTGCCTTCAGCACTCATGCCAGTGAAGCTCGTATTCTCGGCAAATTTTTTGAGATCTTCAAATTTTTCAGGTTCAGTAAAATCACTTGAAGGCGCATAAGGAGCAACTTCAGGCTCAGGTATAAACTCAGTCTTATAATCTAGGGTAGGATCAGCTTTGATTTCATCTGCAGCTGTAAGAGCTGTAAAAGTTTCTTCTACAAGACCTTGAAACTCGCTACTAGCAGGAGTTTCAGGTATTTCTTCTGAAAGAGCGAAGTCACCTCCGTCAAAGGCCACATCATCATTAATGATCTCATCATCAGAAGTGGGAAGTTCAAAAGGTGCTTCTTCAGTTCCAAAAGCTAAATCATCACCGCCGAAGGGCTCGATGTTTTCGCCCTCATCTTCTTGGAGTCCAGAGATCTCAGCTGATTCTTCATCAAGCTCATTGAGTTCATGAACATAAGAGTCCAGGTCTTCAATACGCGTGAGATCTTTTTTATCCTTACTCATTAGGCTCCGTGACAAGCTTTGAATTTTTTACCCGATCCACATGGACAAGGATCATTTCGGCCTACTTTAACACTCGCGCGGATGATTTTCTTCTCTTCAGCTACATTCTTAGCTTGCTCAGACTCTTGGTGAGCACGAAGCTGAGCTTCGAGCATCTCATCTTGTTGACGATGAATGGCCTCGATTTCTTCTTTGGTGAGAAGCTTGATGTGAGAAACTCTCTCCACCACTTCACGCTTAATTGAATATTTCATGGCCTCATAAATAACAAATGCTTCACGTTTGTATTCAACCAAAGGATCTTTCTGCCCGTAAGAGCGCAGATTAATCCCTTCCTTCAGATGATCCATGGCCAGGAGGTGATCCTTCCAAGATTTATCAAAAGTCGCCAAGAGAACTTCTCGGAAAGTGAATTTTACTTGTTCAGGATCAAATCCATCAAATTTTTGCTTTAAGGACTCGAGTCCTTTGGCCTTAATGTAATCGGCCAAGTCGGCATTGTATTTTTTAGAACACTCTTCAGCACTAAAAATATCATCTGTATTGAAGAGGGTACGGAGAGTGGCGTTGATATCTTCCCAACGGTAGTCTTTGAGAGTTGCCTTCTTCTCAGGCTTAAATTCTTCTGCCAAGTTGAACGCAACTTCTTCAAAAAAGTCATTGATGAGGTCTAAATTGGCTTCATCATTGAGAATATCACGTCGGATTTTGTAAATGACTTTACGTTGCTCATTCATCACGTTATCAAAATCTAAGAGATGCTTTCTGATATCAAAGTTATGTGTCTCAACTTTCTTTTGGGCCTTAGCGATGGCGTTTGAAATCATGGCGTGCTCAATAGGCTCATCTTCTTTCATCCCAAGTTTAACCATGATGCCTTTGATTCTATCTGAACCAAAAATTCGCATAAGATCATCTTCAAGTGAGAGGAAGAATTTCGATTTACCTGGATCTCCTTGACGACCTGAACGACCACGAAGTTGGTTATCGATACGACGGGATTCATGTCTTTCAGTACCAATGATAAAGAGTCCACCAAGCTTCTTGGTTTCTTCAGTGAGTTTAATATCAGTTCCTCGACCGGCCATGTTGGTTGCAATGGTCACTCCACCGCGCTGACCGGCGTTGGCAACAATTTCAGCTTCACGGGCGTGATTTTTAGCGTTCAAAACCTCATGCTTTATGCCTTTAGAAGTTAAGAAATTCGCCAAGAGTTCTGAAGACTCAATAGAAATTGTCCCCACTAGAACTGGCTGACCTTTTTTGTGGCACTCTTCAATTAATAGAGAGACAGCTTCATATTTGGCCCTGCGGGTGGCGTACACTACATCGGCCATATCTTCACGTACCATGGGAAGGTTAGTAGGAACTACTACGACTTCTAGGTTATAAATTTTCATAAACTCTTCGGCTTCTGTATCTGCAGTTCCAGTCATACCTGAAAGTTTTGAATAGAGGCGGAAGTAGTTTTGAAACGTGATGCTAGCAAGAGTTTGGTTTTCAGATTTTACGTCCACACCTTCTTTGGCCTCAACCGCTTGATGTAGACCATCAGACCAGCGGGAGCCATCTTTCATTCGCCCAGTGAATTCATCTACGATGATAACTTTTCCATCCCGGACAACGTAATCAACGTCATGATGAAAGAGAGTGTGCGCACGAAGTGACTGTTGCACGTGGTGGAGAACTTCAATGTTGCGAACGTCATAGAGATTTCCCACATTCATAAGCTCTTGAATGCGGATAATACCATCTTCAGTGAGAACTGATGATTTGGCCTTCTCATCAACTGTGTAGTGCTTATCTTTTTCTAATTGAGGAATCACCTTATTAACCACACCATACAGACGAGTATCACCTTCGGAAGGACCAGAAATTAAAAGGGGAGTTCGGGCCTCATCGATGAGAATTGAATCGACTTCATCTACGATACAAAAGTGATGTTCACGTTGAACGTAATCCACCAGATCAAATTTCATGTTGTCGCGAAGATAATCAAACGCGAATTCGTTATTTGTTCCGTATGTGATGTCGGCCACGTAAGCCGCTTTTCTTTCATCATCTTCCATATTGGAAACAATACAGCCAACGGTGAGACCCAACCATGTATAGAGCTTGCCCATTTCATGGGAGTCACGTTGAGCAAGGTAATCATTCACCGTAACAAGGTGGGCACCTTTACTTGAGAGAGCATTCAAATAAAGAGCTAGGGTAGCAGTTAGAGTTTTACCTTCCCCGGTTTTCATCTCAGAGATTTTTCCTTGATGCAGAACCACTCCACCCATAATCTGAACATCAAAGTGGCGCATGTTCATTACACGACGTGAAGCTTCACGCACTACTGCAAATGCTTCAGGCAAAATATCATTTACAGTTTTACCTTCTGCCAAGAGTTTTCGCAAAGCCGGAGTTTGGGCCTGGAGTTGCTCATCGGACATGGCCTTGTATTTTGATTCAAGCGCATTCACCTGATCTAGTATCGGACGAAGAGCACGCATGTCGCGGTCTTGCTTTGTACCGAAAATTTTTCTCATCATGGAATCTAACATAGTAAAAACCTTTTTCTACTCAAGGATAAAATATAGAGGGTCTACAGCAATGCCGTTGACCCGAACTTCATAATGTAAATGGGGACCCGTAGAGTGACCAGTGTTTCCCACCGCTGCGAGAAGAGCACCACGCTTCACTTTCTGACCAGGTTTAACGTGTAGACTTTGGTTGTGGGCATAGATTGTTTCAATGCCGTAACCGTGATCAACTTGAACAAATTTACCAAACCCAGCTTTCTCACCAGAAAAGGTCACCATGCCGTCTGCCGGTGCATTCACTTTAGTTCCGTAAGGTGCACCCACATCAAGACCTTCGTGCATTTTGAGTTTACCGAGGTAAGGGGAGATACGCTGTCCAAAATAGCTGGTGATCCATCCATCAGCTGGAAGAATTGTGGGAGTTGAATTGAGAAATGATTCTTTATCGAGGAGAAATTCATCTAGAGCATGAATATTTCCTTCAATTGCAGAAACCACATCTTTAATCTGTGCGTATTTATAATCAAATTTAGCGTAATCGTTTGAAAGGGCAAAACTGCGTCGGGCAAGATCAGACCACTGCTTGGTTAAAAGATAGCTGCGCTCAAGTCCAAGATTGGCGGCGATCTTTTTGTCGTAGAGAGATTTGAGTTCTTTGAATTTAGGTTGATCTTCAATTTCCGTATCGATTTTAAAATCTAAAGAACTGTTGAGATCTTCAAGTGTAAAAGATTCTTTTTCTTCTTCCTCGTCAGGTTTATATAATGGGCCTTTAGCACTCACGTCCTCAAGACCAGTGATGACACGCAATTTTTTTTCAAACGTATTGATACGACGAAGATCATCCGATAGAGAATTCATTTTCATTTGGAAGAGTTGTATCTGCTCTTTGAGTTGGCGGTTTTCAATGGAGAGATGTTTGTTCTCATAAACTTGCTGAAGGATTTTCCAATAGTCATAGGCAAGTACACCAATCAACATGAAAAGCATGACAGTTAGAAATGCTAACGATTTAAATAAAACAGTGGGAATGCGGTAGGTCCTTACCCCTTTTTGTTTTTCGGGGACGACCATGACGGTGTAGTACTTATCCATGCTAGATATTTTAAGCAAAAGCTAGACTTTTGGGAACACAAAAGGTTGAAAATATTGAGTTTGCAGTGAGTAAAGTTTAGGCCTGGGCGAGTGCCACTATAACAGAAATATTATCTTGGCCGCCATTTTCATTGGCCTGATCGATAAGAGCGTTCACTGTCTGCTGAATTTGTTCCTGAGTAGAGTGAGCAGGATCTGAGAGATGCTGCTTTACTAAATAAAGTATATCTCCATCACTGACTTTGCCATGCAATCCGTCAGAACAGATGAGGAAAATATCATTCTTGCAAATTCGATAATTAAAAACATCAACTTGAATATCAGCTTCAAAACCTACGGAACGAACGAGTACGTTCTTCTGAGGATCCTTTACGGCCTCTTCACGAGTGTAAATTCCCATATTGAGTTTTTCTTGAACAAAAGAGTGATCACGAGTGAGTTGATAAATATGATTATTGTTAATCATGTAGACTCTGGAATCACCGACGTTTCCAATCACCAACTGAGGGCCACTAAAGAAAATAGCAGAAACAGTTGTGCCCATTCCGTGGAGTTCTGGGCTCTCAGTTGCCTTTTCTAAAATGGCGCGGTTAATTTCCTGAATCATGCCTTTCATAAAGCCAATAGGTTCTTGAGAAGAATGAGATTGAAAATATTCTGGCATCACTTTCACAGAGAGTTGAGAAGCAATATCTCCACCATTATGTCCACCCATGCCATCAGCAACGGCATAAAAATGACGTTCATGATTCAAGCAGATTGAATCCTGGTTAGTTTTTCGTTTGCGTCCGATGTCTGAGGCACCGGCACAGAGGATGGCCATACGATCCTTCAAAGTATTCTTTCTTCTTATGATAAGTTGAACCAGATTTTAGTCAAAACAAATATCAACCCGACTTAATTGCTCGGTTGAAAGAGTGACTTTTGCCTTATTGGCAGAATTGTTAGGAGGAGTTAACCTTTGAGAGTACAATAAATTAAGGGCTTAGCACTTTTGTAAGAGAGGATCCAATGGCCAACTCGAATTTTGATATTCAGTCTTTCATCTCGCAACACTACAATCCGAAAGATTTTTCTCACCTTCATTGGCAGGGAGATTTTCAAGCGTATGTAGATTTAGTGATGAAAAATCCCAAAATCGCACGCAATTCATTCCAACGAATTTATGACATGATCATTAGTTACGGAACTTCTCAGTATACTGAGTATAAAAAAGATGTGACCCGCTATCACTTCTTTGATGATCCTATTGAAAATGGAAAAGATGCGATCTTCGGAATAGATGTTCACCTCATGAAAATGGTAAACTTCTTCCAGTCTGCAGCTCTTGGCTACGGTACTGAGAAGAGGGTTCTTCTGCTTCACGGTCCAGTAGGTTCAGCAAAATCGTCAGTATCGCGCCTGCTTAAAAAAGGTCTTGAGCATTATTCACGCACTGATGAAGGTGCCCTTTATACTTACGAATGGATTGATGAAGAGGGGTCTGCTATCCTTGGTGGTCAGAAAGTTTTCGCCAGCCCGATGCATGAAGAGCCTCTCAAACTTCTCCCGCCTGAAGTGAGAGAAAAGTTCTTAGCAGAATTGGCAAAGGTGAATAAGTCTCCTTATAAAGTTAAAATTAAAGGTGAAGTGAATCCCGCTTGCCGCTTTATCTTGAATGAGTTCATGCTCAAATACGATGGTGATTGGAATAAGGTAATGAAGCACTTGCGTGTGAAGCGTCTTATCCTCTCTGAAAAAGACCGCCGTGGTATTGGTACATTCCAGCCAAAAGATGAGAAGAACCAAGATTCAACTGAATTAACGGGTGATATTAACTACCGTAAAATTGCTATCTATGGATCTGACTCAGATCCACGTGCCTTTAACTTCGATGGTGAATTTAACATCGCTAACCGCGGGATCGTCGAATTTATCGAGATGTTAAAACTCGACGTAGCTTTCTTATACGATCTTCTCGGTGCTTCACAAGAGCAGTCTATCAAGCCCAAAAAATTTGCTCAGACTCACATTGATTTAGTAATCTTGGGTCACACCAACGAACCCGAGTACAGAAAACTTCAGAGTAACGAATTCATGGAAGCTCTCCGTGATAGAACAGTGAAAATCGATGTGCCGTATATTACGCGCCTCGATCAAGAAGCTCGAATCTATCGCAAAGATTATAACAAAGAGACAATTCCTAACATTCACATTGCTCCACACACAATTGAGATGGCATCGACTTGGGCCATTCTCACCCGTCTGGAAGAGCCAAAGAAGTCAGATCTAACTAAGCTCCAAAAGCTCAAGCTCTATAACGGAAAAACACTTCCTGGTTATAACGAAGACAACGTCAAAGAACTTCGCAAAGAAGCAGTTCGTGAAGGTCTCGAGGGGATTTCTCCTCGTTACATTCAAGATAAAATTTCAAACGCGCTGGTGAAGAATGGTCACGTAGGATGTTTAAATCCATTCATGGTGTTCAATGAACTTGAAAGTGGCTTGAAACATCACGCTTTGGTAAATTCTCCAGATCAGCTTGATCAATACCGTGAAATGCTCGCAGTATGCCGTCAAGAGTACGAAGATATCGTCAAAAATGACGTTCAAAAAGCGATCTCTGTAGATGAGTCTGCGATTCAAACTTTGTGTGCCAATTATGTCGATAACGTTAAGGCCTATACTCAGAAAGAAAAAATTCGCAATAAATATTCTAATAAGTTAGAAGAAGCCGATGAGCGCTTCATGCGATCAATTGAAGAGAAAATTGATATTCCTGAGTCTCGCAAAGATGATTTCCGCCGTGAACTAATGAACTATATCGGTGCTCTTGCGATTGAAGGGAAACAATTCGATTACAAAATGAATGAGCGTCTTCACCGTGCTTTAGAACTTAAATTGTTCGAAGATCAGCGTGATACCATCAAACTCACAACGATTATTTCAAACGTTGTAGATAAGCAGACTCAAGAGAAGATTGAAGTGGTGAAGAGCCGCCTCATTAAGAATTTTGGTTACTGTGATATCTGTGCAACTGATGCGCTTAATTTTGTGGCCAGTATTTTTGCTAAAGGTGACTCGATTAAGTCATAGGGGTTTAAAGTGGATCATCCGATTAAACGAGATCACGCCAGATTCCGCAAGATTGTTAAGGGTAAAATCCGAGACAACCTGCGGAAATATGTCTCTCAAGGTAACCAGATCATTCCCAAAGGGAATGAGAAGTTTACTGTACCGATGCCAAGTATCGACATTCCTCGTTTCCGATTCGGAGATAAATCTCAGGGTGGTATGGGACAAGGTCAAGGCCAGTCGGGAGATCCAGTGGATGGGCAGTCAGATCCCAATGGTCAACCTGGTCAAGGCGAAGCCGGAGAGGGTGAAGGGAATAAGGAGCTTGATGTTGAGCTCTCTCTAGAGGAACTCGCCCGCATTCTCGGAGAAGAGTTGGCCCTACCTAATATTGAACCCAAAGGAAAAAAATCTCTTCAAAGT
>CAMDDI010000086.1 GCA_945890905.1 Bacteriovorax stolpii | reverse complement strand
TCTTCAGCTGAGATTTTGATCACCTGACCGATGGCGTGAACTCCTTTATCGGTACGAGAGGCGGCCCTAGTCGTGAATGTTCCCTGGAGAATCTTGTGCAAAGAGAGGTTGAGATCTCCTTGGATCGTGGGAAAGCTCTCCTGATATTGGAAGCCCAAGTGGTCGCTTCCGTCGTACTGAATGATGGCCTTGTAGTAGTGCATGAAATAATAATACTCCTGAATTTCAACTAGGCCATGGGTGTACTTTTTTCAACCGCTACGGTTGCATTGGCAACTAGAATCCGGGCAACACACCTTTCAGTAAGCAGTGCTTAAGTAAAAGTGTGTTGAATATATGACTCTTTTTTTAGGTTTCCAACAAATACTGCGCCTTCTCCACCATGAAAATCATCTTGCGCATTTTATTGAGCTCGTGTTCAAGATCAACGCGAATAGATTGCAACTGAAGTTCATTGGCCTCATTATCTTTTATGAAGTCTTCTGCTTTGATGAGAGTCATCATGCGAGCTTCGAGGTCAATATCTCTCAGAAGTTCTGTGAGAACCACAATGTGGGATTTTGCTTCTTCTGAAATGTTTGAAGTTGTGTTTTGAATGGCCAGTGCGTTCATATTAATATCCTTATTAATGTGGGTCTTACTTCCTGTAATATCTTGAGAATCACCATCCTAGCGACTCTTTGTAGTTATGCTAGAGCAGGAATGATGCCAACAATTTGAATGTAGTATGAGGTATTTAGGTGGTCGCCTTATGGCCCGGAGACAATATAGAACTGGGGTCAGTAGGATAAATATCCTTATTTTATTTTGAGTTTCATAAAAAGTGTGTTGAACCAAGAATTAAGCTCCACGAAGTACTTTTTTTATTTATAATCAAGTGTATCATTTATCTATTTAACTAAGGATTCATCTTGAAAGTAATCGTTATATTTCTCATCTTCTCTATTTCAATCCTGGCCCACGCCAAGGAATGTACTAATACATTAGCTGGTCTAAAAACCTTCACAGGCCATCCTGATGTTTCAATGGATTGGTTGGAACACAGTACAAGTACTCCGCTCACTCTCAAACTCACTGAAAAAGATAATTTAATTTTTTTTAAACTTACAAACTCCAAGGGAGTTTGGGCCGAGGTACTGGGTAAATTCTGTAAAGACGGTGACCGTTCTTTTATAGCTAAAACTTCTGATTTTAAGTGGGGTCCTGAGGCACCAAGTTTGGCCAGGATGAAAACGATCAAAGAAATTTCGATTGATCTTCCCAACAAAGAAAATTTGAAAGTTTCTGTGGCCTTCTTTAGTTTTGATTTTAAACCACTTTGAAAAAAAGGATCTAACGAGAAGTCGCCTCCAACATACTTTCAGTAAGAAGTGTTCAACTTTTTGAAAGGAGCCATAGGAAGTTAATCCTCACTGAACATGGAAAACTTGCATGAGAGTTTGCACCAAGCCTTCATGATCGCCAAAAGCAGTATGGCAATTGTTGCCCGCCGGGTCTATGCCGCTGAATTGATAGAAATTGGTAAGCTTAAAACATTGTTTGAACAACTATATCTCGCTTTAGCACATCGAAAGATCACCAGTCTTATTGCATTTTCCTTAATGAAAATTTTGTCCTGTAATCTTTAAGTTATTTGGTTCGATTTAAACGATACTAAACCACGATTTTATCTATTGTATTAATTCATCCTTACGCATTAGTATATTCTTAGCTTGCAGTTTCAAGGGTTTAACTTGTGTTAAAAATTCGATTTAAAAACTTTGAACCTTCTGAGTTGGCGAAAGAAATTATCAATGAAAAGATAATTCCTACGTTATCAAATTGAAGATCATCTGGTGAGCTTGAGTCTTGAAATTGAAAATTCTCATTCTCACTTAGAATTGGACCATTTTAAGGTGATTTTGATAATTCAAGGCCCTATTTATAAAAAATTTATGATCCAACAAAGATCAGTCAGCCTTTATGAAGCATCTGAATTGGTTGCGAGCGAAATTATCAAACAATTAACCACGACCAAATTTAATAAGAGAGGGTAATATGAAGATTCTTATACAATGTTTTGTTTTGATTCTATTCGTAGCTTGTGCTAGCGAACAAAGGAAAAAGGCGGGAATTGAGCAAGAAATTAACGACTTTGAATCAAAGTCCTTACATGAAATAGAAGCTCATTTAGAGCTAGTTATAAATGCCCATCCAGAATTATCTCAAGTTACTAAAAAAAAGATTGTGGATGCTATTGGGGATACACTAGAGAAGCAACAGGCACTTAAAGATGAGGAGTCTAAAGTCGTTCAAATGCTCCTCAGTAAATCATTAGTTCTAAATGAAGAAAAAAGTGAACTTGCTGCATTAAATAAAGATTTAAAACAACGACTTTTAGAGATTTATAATTTAAAATCCGAAAATATCTTTTTACTCATTTCTCGTATAACTGAAATGTCTTATAGAAAAGAAATTGATGAGAACTTTACGCGTGATATACAAATTTTCATGAGAGATTTTCGTTAAGGGTCATAAACTTATATGAAGACACATATCATTCAGAGCATAAAGTTACTAACATCTCATAGAAAGTACATATACTATTCAATGTCCTATGGACTCTCATCTCTTATCCTTCCTTTGGGAATCCAGTTTCTAGTGAATAACTTGGCCCTCTCGGGAATATGGTTTAATACAATCTCTTTTCTTTTTATTATTGGGCTCGGTCTGACATTTTCTCAGGTCGTTAAGCATTCTCAAGTGATCTTAATAGAGGCTTTGCAGCGTGAAGTCTTCGTTCGTGAAATGGAAAGATGGAAGGATAAGAAAGAACATTCATTGGCCCACATTTATTTTGAAGTCCCTGGGCTTTTAAAGTCTTTTTCTAAGGCGTATTCCCATCTGATTGAACTTCTACTTTTGGGAGTTTTTGGATTTGCAGCTATCATCCTATTTCATCCGGCTTTCATCCTTTTGCCTTTAATTATCGTGCTCACTAAATTTCAGCTCTTTAAGAATTTCGAGCCGGCCATTGAGAGTTCTATTTTAGAGTCTGACAAGAAATATGAAATTTATGACGTCATATCTTCCGGAGGGAAGGTAACTGATGACGACATCGATTTGTACCTTGCTGCGCGTGACGAGCATTTTAATTTTACTAAAAAAAATTCTATTCATGTCTCCACCCTCGCTGTTATTTGTCAAATCCTTCTCCTGGGAACAGGTAGCTATTTGATTCAAATAGAGCAGCTTTCTGTTGGGCAGCTTGTTTCTGCAGAAATCATCATTTCGGGGATTTTTATCTCATTACTTAAACTTCCTCAAACTCTTGAAGATATTTTTGACTACGAGACCAGTCAATATAAAATATCAAAAGCACTGATTGGAAAAGAAAATGATTAATCGAGATAATTTAGTTCATCCAAAGCTTCCTCTAGACCTCGTTAAAATTCGTTCTCAAAGAATTTTTTTTGGGTTCATCATTTTAGCTTTAATTCTACCTTGGATCGCTTTCACAGTTGGTAAAGGGCAGGTAACAGCAATAAACCCTAACGAAAGGGTCCAGTCTATTACGGCTTCAGTCGGGGGCTTCATAAAAGTTTGGCATGTTAAAGAGGGGGATAGGGTAAAGGAAGGTCAAGTTCTTGCTGATTTGATTGACAATGATCCTTCATTCCTGGACAGACTTGAAAGGGAAAAGAATGCGGCAACATCAGGCCTGGCTTCCTCTCAGCTGATGATGGAAACCGCTAAAATTGATCTTGATCGTCAAAAAAAGCTTTTCGAGCAAGGGCTCAGTTCAAGAAAAGATTATGAAAAATCCAAAATTGAATTCTCAAAACTGAATGTTGAATACTCAAAAAATACCGCCATACTTACAAAATCAGAAACTCAGCTTTCTCGCCAATCAACCCAAAGAATTCTCGCTCCAAGAAATGGAACAATCACAAGGATTCTCCCGGGAGAAAAAGGTCTTCTAATTAAGGCCGGAAGTCCAATTGCCATTTTTACACCTGATGTAACACTCCCGGCGGTTGAGCTTTGGATTGATGGCAATGATGCATCCATGCTAAAAAAAGGGCAAAAGGCTCAAGTCCAATTTGAAGGATGGCCTGCAATTCAAATCGCAGGCTGGCCTTCTATATCAATCGGTACATTTCGCGGAAAAGTTCACTTAGTCGACCAAGCAAGCTCATACGGTGGTAAGTTTCGTGTTCTCATCGTGCCTGATTCTATATGGCCAAGTCAGAATATTCTCCGCCTTGGAGTCCATGCTAAAGGTTACATCAAGTTAAGGGATTCGTTTGTCATCAAAGAGATATGGCGGCAACTAAACGGATTTCCCCCAACCTTAGAGCCCATAAAAGATGAGCTTAATAAAATGCTTGTGGACAAAAATGCAGATAAGGAAAATCTGTGAACTTAGTTTTAATCTTGATTCTACTTCTGCCGGCTTGTGCTTGGGCGTTGACTGAGAGGCAAGTCGTAAATTCAGTTCTCTTACATTTTCCACTTATTCAGGAAGCCGAGTTCAAAGCAAAATCATCAGAGGGAGAGCTGACCGCTTCTGAAGGAGCTTTTGATCACAAGCTGATTTTTAAATCTCGAAATAGAGTTGAGGATAAATACGATAATCAATATTTTGAAACAAGTATTGAACGTCAAACAGCTTTTGGGGGAACAAGCCTTGTGGCCGGCCATAGGCAGGGTAGAGGAGCTTTTCCAAGTTACGATGGTAAATACAAAACTTCTGGAGCAGGAGAGATTTTTGCAGGTCTGTCTTTGCCTATTCTGCGCAATTTTTCTACAGATGAATTCAGAACAAATTTGAGAATACGACAAATAGAAAATAAGCAGGCCGTTTTGCAACTAAAGCTTAAAAAGCTCATTACTGTTCATAAGGCATTGACCCTGTATTATAAATGGGTTCTAGAATCACAAAAGTTAAAAATCAACAAAGAAATCTATGAACTCGCCATACTTCGTCATTCAATGGTTGAGAAAAGATTTCAGGCCGGTGACCTTGAACAGATTAAGGTTGTTGATAATTTACGTGCAATCGACAAACGAAACAGTGAAGTCTTAAAAAATGAAATAGAACTTAACAAGATCCGAGCTGAGTTCTCCTTGTATGTCAGAGATTCTGTTGGAGTGCCTCAGGTCCTCTCTGAGGAAACATCATCAGAACTGATTTTAAAGAATCCAGATAATTCACTTCTCGATCCATCCTCCATTACAGCGAATCCACAACTAGAAATCTTAAAATTAGAGAACGAGAAATTATCTTCGGAATTAAGCTTCTTAGATCAATCTAAACTGCCAGGACTTAATTTAGAGCTTTTGGGCGCTAGAGAATTATCCCCTAATGCTGCTTATGATCCTCAGAGTTTACAATTTGGTTTGAAATTTGACTTCCCCTTAGAAAACAGAAAAGCAGAAGGGAAATCAGTCTCATACTTTTATAAAGTTAGGGCCATGGAAAAACAAAAAATTTATCTGGAGCAGGAATTGTTTCAGCAGTTTAATTTTTATAGGGAAGCTAGTTCCCGATCAAGACAGAGATGGGAAATGGCTTCTAGAGAGTTTGAGAATACTAAAAAAATGGCCGAAGCGGAAAAATCTAAATGGGCGCAGGGGGCCTCTGATCTCTTTATTGTGAACTTGCGGGAACAAGATGTTGCTGATGTTGAAATCAGAAGATGGTCGGCACTTTATGACTATCATCAGTATATGATTGATGCCAAATTATTTTCTGCTACTCTGCCAACAAGTTTATAATCCTTCACTTCACTTTATAAGATTCTTCATCCACGAAGCTTTTGGTCGCTAATATTGATGAGAGTAAATTCATTGGACATGATTTTTTTCCCATGGGCCTCAATGGATCCTCTAAAACAGAAGCTAGATTCTAGTTTCTCAATAAGTATGACTTTTATCGTTAGAAGGTCTCCAGGTCGGGCGAAAGACTTATATTTGGCAAATTGAATGGACCTCAGAACTCCAAGTGCCCACCCCTTGGTCTTTTCTGAATCGTAATCAGGCACAGGAGAGTAGTGTTCGGTGATTAAAAGCCCAGCTGCTTGGGTGGTCATTTCTTGCATCATGGCCCCCGGTACAATGGGCATTCCAGGAAAATGCCCTTGGATAAAAAAATGCTCAGCCGATGCAGTAAACTGCGCAGTTAAAAATTCTAATCCATGATCAAGGGCCCTATCCAGTAGGAGATAGGGAGGACGATGATGAAGACGTTTTTTAATAGATTCTAGGTTCATGTTGTTATGAACTGTATTGTGTTCCTAATTTAAAGTCTAGAAGACGGGGTATAACAAGAGTTATACAATCATGTGTTAGATTTCTTGCTAGGGATTTTTGAAGAGTATGCTTAATAAGATATAGGCGTTGATAACCATCAGACTCAGGGCCGGAAGTGTTTGAACAATTGAATCACGAATTTTTATTCTTGTAATGGAGCCCATGAGCATTAAGGTCGCAAGTCCACCAGATGAAAGAATGAGGATTGGGCGATACTGAAGTCCTACCAATAGACCAATTCCCCCCAAAAGCTCTAACCAACCAGTTAGGGTTCGGAACTTTGAAAAGCCATAACGCTTAAATTCTTCCTTCATATGATCTGTCAAAAGACAAAGAACGCCATAGGAGATGAAAGTTAGGGCCGAGACAACGATGAGTAGAAGATTCATCCTCAAAAAGTAGCATACTATTTGAAAGTATAGTCAGAAATGATTTATAATCCCAAGAAATACAAAGGAAGTCTAACCATGAGTCACTCGATCGTCGAAGTTTTAAAAGTTGTTGTTCTTGTTTCTATTCTCTTTGTCTGGGTTATTCGTTACCAGAATATCATTCAGGAGTTTAAGCATTACGACTATCCTGAGTGGCTAAGAGACCTAGTGGGAATTTCAAAAATTACCTGTGCGGTTCTTATGCTTAGCTCGAATGTTCAGTTGGTTCAATGGGGAGCTTTGGGACTCGCAGCACTCATGATCTGCGCTCTTTATAGTCACTTTAAAGTCAAGAATCCCCCTCTCAAAATGCTCCCGGCCCTAACTCTTTTAACTTTTAGTTTGATTATCTTTTTTAGCTCTCAGATCCTCGCTTAATTTTGCGAATTATTTTCAGTCTGATCCTTGCTGCTTCTGGACTCGTGCACGCCACGAGTCCCCTGAGTTTTAATTTTTTTTTAAGTTTTCTTGAAATCTTTATTGCCCTCTCAATTTGGATACCGAAAATAAAAGAAAAGGCCGCACTCTTTTCAGCACTCTTCTTCTTACTTCTCACTCCACTCTGCTTCTATCTTACCAAAAGCTTTATCTCTCTCTTCTTGTATCCAGTTCTCTATTTCTGGGCCCTAACCCTTCAGGAGAAGGGATGGATCATGTCTCAGCACTGGAGTCATGTGGTCTTTCTTCACTACGAAGTGGATGCTTTTAAATTACAAAACTTAGTTCCTTTTCCGTTAGATCTCTTTGAGGGAAAAGCGGTGGTAAGTATTGTTCCTTTTGTTATGAGCCGGATTCGCTTTCCATTCCTACCCCAGGTTCCAGGACCCTCGAAACTTTTGGAACTAAATCTTCGGACTTATGTCCGAGTGAATGGCAGACCGGCCGTTTATTTTTTTACTCTAGATTCAAATCATCTTCCGGCAGTTCTGATTGCACGCTGGTTTTTCTTTCTACCATACCGCTGGGTAAAGCTTTGCTTCACTAAGCGAAATTCTGACTACGAATTCTCATCTCCGGAGTTTGAGATTAGAGCAAAGATCGGAGAGGTCCAAAAGGTGACTGAGTTCGATTTATGGGCAACTGAGCGATACGCTCTCATGACTCATAGAGGTTCTAGAAATCTCTGTGGAGTGGTGGAACATGGGCCATGGGAATTACAATGCCTGGATTTAGTTTCTCTAAAGGATGATTTTTCAAAATTGCTAGGGGATGATCTGGCCGCCAAATCCTTTAGAGCCACTTCCTACTCAAGAGAGCTTAACGTTCGATTTCGACCTTTCAAGGCAATGGCCATATATTAATTTCACTCTGCTAGGCGTCTAAGGGCCGTTCATGGACAAATCTCAAATCTTGATGTTAGGTTGAAGTTCAAACAAAAGGTATCTATGAAAACTCTTTTATTCTCCCTATGCGCTCTTTTCATTACAAACACGGGTCATGCTTACTATGATAAAACCGTACCGTATGTTGACCGCGATCGGTTCATGGTAGACTGGTACGTACAAGCAGGCCGCTTTACGCCGTTTGAAAAAGATATTTTTAACGCCGTTGAAAAATACTCGTGGAATGCTAAGAATAACCGAATAGACATTGATTTCACATATAACAAAGGCTCGCTTACAGGACCTAGAAAATCCATTCCACAAAAAGGCTGGATTGTTGATACTCACACTAATGCCACTTGGAAAATCTCTCCATTCTGGCCCCTTAAGTTTGATTATTTGGTGATTGGTCTTGATGATAACTATGAGTGGACTGCGATTGGAGTTCCGAATGAGGCCTATCTGTGGATCATGAGCCGAACGCCGAAACTATCAAAAGCGAAGGTGGATGAGATCCTCAAGACTCTAGCTTCTGAAGGTTATGACACTGAAAATATTGTTTTCGTAGAACATTCAAAATAGTTAAAGCCATTCTTGAATTCATTCAGGTAATTTTTAAGGAATTACCTGATTGAAAATCATCTATTATGCCAATGAATACATTGGCAATTGTTGATAAGTGAGATTACTTCCTGAATCCTAAGATTGTTTCAAGTCGAAAAATCACCCTGCAACCATACCTAGATAATAACCAATGATATAAGTCGTCGCTCCGGCAAGCCATCCCAAAATACACATCCGAAGACCGTTCTTGATGGGAGATTTACCAGTAAGAAAGCTTATGATCACTCCTATTGAAAACAAGGCAATGCTGCTTAGAGAGATTGCAATGATTAAGGCCTTGGGAGTTTGAAGGAAAAGGTAAGGCAAGATAGGGATTATCGCACCTAATGAAAAGGATATAAAACTTGATAGAGAAGCACCCATGGCCGATCCTAACTCATGAGGATTTAAACCTAGCTCTTCTCTGATTAAAGTATCAAGTGCTTTTTCGGGGTCATTAATAAGCGACTCAGAAACTTTATCTGCAGTCACCTTATCCACTCCTTTTGCTTGATATATAAGAGACAGTTCCTTTGCTTCTTCTTCCGGGAATTCAGCGAGTTCAGTTTTTTCTATATTGATCTGGTTTTCATAAAGTTCTCTTTGAGACTTTACAGAAATGTATTCACCCGTGGCCATGGAAAAGCTTCCCGCGAGCAAACCGGAGATGCCTGCGATGATGATAGTTCTGTTGTCAGTCCCTGCCCCAACCATAGCGAAGACAAGACTTGCATTTGAAACGAGTCCATCATTGATGCCGAAAATAGCAGCACGCAGGTTTGAGCCAGATTTAATTTTGGAGTGAACTTTTTCATCTGCATTAAGACCCTTGTAGTGGCCAGTTTCTGGTATTCGATAGACTGAGAGTCCCCGAACTTTGGTGGCCGGGAGAAAATGAAGAACATATCGAGGTCCAAAAAACTTTAATAAACAAGAGATAATTCTTATCTGTATGGATGCTTTATAGGTCCACAAATCACTTTGAGGGGCCAGTTTTTTTTTCCAAATTTCAGATTGAGTGTATGACTCAGAGGAAAGTTTTCTAAACAAGATTCCCTTGTCATTATCTTTTTCAATTTCAGATAAGACCTTATAAATTAAATAGGAGTCCATTTCAATATTCCAACTTCTCAAAGCGCTTATTTCAGTTTCTTCGTTCACTCTCTTCTTCCTGTTATCATACCGAGCCAAGTTTTACGTTTATTTTTTATTCCATCAAAGGCGATGCCTATAAAGTGTAATATAACTAAGGCCATAAGTGCACTTGAGAGCAGTTCATGCAGTTGCTCAAGCCAATCTTCTCCCCAGAAAGCATCTAATCCCATCATGAATCCTGAAATACCCAGTAGTCCTACAAGTATCCAGATTATGACATAAGCTACTGAGGCGAGTGGGTTATGTCCTGGAAAATTCTTCATTCGACCAGAAAATAGTATTAAAATATATTCCCTAATCTCGGAAGGTTTCAAAGGGAGAAATCTAAAGTGGGCCTTATCTTTGGAGATAAGACCCCAAGCGATTCTGATGAATATGGCAAAAAAAGATACGTATCCCAACACTTTATGTGAAAGATCTCCTCCCTCGATGAAAAAATTGAACAATACAGGGATGGCAATCGCCCAGTGAATGATCCGAGTTATTGGAGACCAGAGGATGATGTGATTCATATATCTATCTCTGCTTAACGATATCACCAGTGATTGGATTAAAGTATATCTCAACTTTTTTACCGGTTTTATCCCAACCGTAAACTTCATAGCAGTTTCCCGAAGTTATTTTAAATTTTTTGATTTTGTACTTCGCGGCTAGGTCCTTCTGGAAACTTTCTTGATTCTTCCACTTGGAAACTGGTTCATTTGTACAATTGACCTCTGCCATTGCAATCGAGAGGTTCATCAATCCAAAAACCATGAGTAGAAATCTTTTCATGACATTATCCTTTTTTAATCCCTAAAGTGGGTGTCTTTCATTTTAGACCTTTATTTTGTCATTTGAATTGGACATACGCCCCAAAAGGCTGCCGACCATGTTCGATATGCACAACAAGATGTCATGGGGCAAAACTCTTGTGTTGCAAAACTTATTTGCTAGAATTTCTTCATGAGAAATTTAGTGGTACTTAGCTTATTTTTATTATTTTTTATTCTGGATATCTTTTTAGATCTTAAAGAAGGTATACCTCTTACTCACATATGGCATGAGGTCGGACTATTTGTCCTGGCGGCTGGGGCCGTTTTTTGGCAGCTCAAAGTTATCTATCTCAAAAACGCCCATATCAGTTCACTTAATGTTGAACTTTTAGAGACTAGAACATCTTATCAGGACTGGAAACTTAAAGCTCAAGCTTCAACTCATGAGCTTGGCAACTTAATTGAAAGTCAATTTACCATATGGCATTTGTCTGAAAGCGAAAAAGATGTGGCACTTTTGCTGATTAAGGGACTTTCCATGAAAGAAATTGCGGGAATTCGCCAGACTCACGAAAAGACGGTAAGACAACAAAGTACCAGTATTTATAAAAAATCTGGATTAACTGGAAGACAAGAACTTGCCGCTTTTTTTCTGGAAGATATGCTCAATCTTCCTATCCATCTCTAAATAGGGCATTTGCCTAATTGTTAGCAGATCTAAATATATCGATAATTGTTACTTATAACTTCTTAAAGGAGTGCTTCTTATGAATTGGTCGTCATATTTTTTTCTCATTTTTTTGAGCTTAAGCTTTTATCAGAAAGCGCATGCCGAACTTGGGTTGCAAGATCTAGGATTAACAAAAAGCGAAGTGGAGCTAACTCCGAAACAAGTAAAAGAGCAAAAGACTCTGGAGACTAGGCATAGCATGCTTAAAACCCACGAGGTATTGGGATTGAGCACTCTTGGGTTAATGACTGCCACTATGTTAACTGGTGGGAGTGCACTTGATAGTAACGCGCACATGTATTTAGGCATGGCCAGTGGTCTTCTCTATTTCACAACTGCTTACTACTCTTTAACTGCTCCAAAGCCTTCTGGAATTAAAGATCGTGGAAATATTGTATGGCATAAGAGACTCGCTTGGATTCATTTTCCGGCAATGGTTCTTGCCCCAGTCCTTGGTTATCTCTACAAGAAAAATGAGGACGATGGGAAGAAGAGCTCATCTTTGGTTAAGCAGCATCCTACTATTGCTGGAATTGGTTTCGGTGCATTCGCGCTTTCCGCTGCTTTAATGACAATAGAATTTTAATAAAGGATTTATTATGAAAATGATATTTGGAGTCTTTATGCTGTTGTCTCTTCAAACAGTAGAGGCGAAAGAACTAGTCCTTTTTAAAGCCAAAGCAGACTATACAGTTAAGCATTTATTTAAAACCGTAAAAGGTGAGAGTGGCCAGCTTAAAGGAAAGATGCTATGTGAAAAGGAAGTGTGCGAGTTTCTTGTGGCCATCCCTGCAATGAGTTTTGTCTCAAGTGACTCTAATAGAGACTTGAATATGCAAACAATCCTTGAAGTGAAAAAATTTCCCCTTATTACCGTTAAAGGTACATTCCCTGAATCAAATCTTGCTAAACAAAACTTTGAAATTAAATCTCTAGTCAGTCTTCATGGGATTGAAAAAGAATATGTTCTAAACATCAACTATGGAGCAACTTCATCAGGGCGCTTAAATCTTCTTCTGGAGGATCACAAGGTCGAAAGACCAAGTCTCTTAATGGCAAAAATTGACAACAAAGTTCCAGTGAGTTTTTCCTTTGAATGGAAGGAATAATTAATTATCTCTCTATTTAGAATGTCCTTTTTTTTTATCTTTACTTCTGTGGCCTCAGCTCAGGACTTGAATAATTTAGTAGGGGACTATCCATTTTCGACTTCAATAGAATTAGAATCTCTGT
>CAMDDI010000085.1 GCA_945890905.1 Bacteriovorax stolpii | reverse complement strand
GGTACCATTGGTATTGCTGGTATTCCTGAGGCGGGATTTATTACCTTAGCACTAGTTCTCTCCACTGTTGGCCTTCCTACAGAAATTCTTCCCATGCTCTTGACGGTAGATTGGATTTTAGGAAGAGCGCGCTCAGTGGTCAATGTAATGGGTGACATTACAGTTTCAATTGCTCTGGATAAAACGAAAAAATTCAGTGTGAAGGGACAGCGGTGAGAGTAATCCAGCTAGGTTTTCACCTCATTAACTAGTATCTCCCCCTTCTCAAAGGCCGTGATGTTAAGCAGGGTGGTATCTGCAATATTCTTCAAAGCTTCATTAGTTAAAAAACCTTGATGACTGGTTATCAAGACATTTGGAAAAGTCATCAAACGTGCCAGATGATCATCACTTAAAATTTGCCCCGAAAGATCCTGAAAAAAAACACCTTCTTCTTCTTCATAAACATCTAGGCCGGCATATCCAATTTGCCCTGTCTTCAAAGCATCAATAAGTGCCACAGTATCAATTAAGGCCCCACGACCCGTATTGATGAGCATCACACCTTTTTTCATCTGGCCCAGGGTCGCTGAATTGATGAAGTGCCTTGTTTCAGGTGTCATTGGCATATGCAATGAAATGATATCCGATTCCCGGAAGATCTCTTCTACATCGACATACCGGCAATGAATTTCATCAGCGAACACCAGATCACTTTTTGGATCGTTAAGAAGAACCCGACACCCAAAGCCAGTCATAATTCTTGCTAAGACTTTTCCAATCCTTCCAGTACCAATGATCCCAATAGTTTTTCCATGCAAATCAAAACCAACCAAACCTGAAAGTGAAAAATTTCCTTCCCGAATACGGTTATAGGCCCGATGAGTTTTCCTATTTAAGGTTTGGATCATCGCAACCACATGCTCGGCAATAGCGTAAGGAGAATATTCAGGAACTCGCAGCACCTTGAGATCCAGAGATTTTGCAGCTGCAAGATCCACATGATTAAAACCGGCCGACCTAAGTGCAATTAATTTTGTCCCACCTGACTTTAATATCGCTAGAACTTGAGAATTTAAGCAGTCGTTGGCAAAAGCGCAGACACATGGATAACCAGCAGCAAGCGCAGCAGTGGATTCCTGAAGTCTTGTTTCTATATAATGAATTTCATGATTGGACTTTTCATTTGCACGATCAAAAGCTTCTCTTTCAAAGGGGTGACAGTCAAAAAAAGCAATCTTCATTTTTTCCTCCAAACAAATCTTGAACCAATATATTAGCATTAACTATCTTTGTTAAGACAAGGCACTGAGTGATCTTTTGGGGCCCCCGTGAAATTTTCTTACCTTTAATCTCGCTCTTAAGTGATTGAACTGGGTGCGCACTCTATGGGAAAGGTAATATAGGAAGTGTGAGTAACAAAATCACATTCCAAAAGGATAACATTGATACAGATGGAGTAAAAATATCTCCGGCCAAAGATCTGGACTAATTCAGAGAGAACCGCGGATCATTCATAATACCCAAGCATCCTTGATTTTAAGGCAAAGCGTAAGAACTTTAGGGCACAAAAGAAAACCTATAGATGTCACTAATTTGTTGACTCTCAAGTGAGGCGATCTAAAATGATTTATTACCCTTTCAAGGAAATCACATGAAGTTTTTCTTAAGTCTTGCTTTTATCATATTTGCCGTTAGATCTTATGGGAATGATGTAATGTTCCTTGAACACAAATCATTAGAGCTTCAAAATTTTGATGCTAGGATAACTGAAATGCAAAAGGTTAAAACCTGCATCACAGCTGCGACAAATTGGGCCCAAAAAGACAAATGTCACGATGATTTCAAAATTAAGCGCGAAGCTTCTGAAGCTAGTTTTAAAGTTAAGTTCGATGCCATATTTAAGGCGAAAGCCCCCGCTGCTCCCGCCGTAAAAAAATAGAATCTAAGAATCACATCTTATCGTTGAATTAGTCCTCATCTGATTCTGGCACAATACATTTTGGAAAATGGTAGCGCGGTACCAGGATAATTGTATTTTGAGAAGTTGAACCATCCGTGGGATTTGATGGAATCAAGATGATGCCGACTAATTGACGACAACCTGGCTCATAGTTGGAACCTTCTACTTCGGCCCTGGCAATCAAAACATTGACTCTGGCCATTGAATGTTCGCCCGCTGATGCAGGGTCGAATTCATCATCAATCAAACTCCAGATGGCCAACTGGACATCGCCAATCGTATAAATTCCCAGGCCGCTAGGAGCAGCCTTACCCACAAAGCTTTGGTTTATGATCCAATTGACTTCATCCAGATGTTCAGGATGATCCACGACATCTCCAGGGATGTTCGACGAAAGACTAGAGTAAAATTTTGAATTATAAATAGTATCGTCTTCAATACGCGTATTCCAATCAGCACACCAACCAGGATAGACACCATCCAACAGACCATCGTCTTTAACAGTGACTTTGAAGAAACTCTCACCAGTTAATAAATGCTCAACACTCATGGTCCTAGTTGCATTTGCATAGACAGCACCTGAAATTAAAAATAAAAAAATCAGTAAAGCTTTCATAGTCCCTCTTTGTCAAAAAGTTAGTCTTGGAGAAACTCTAAAAGTGACGAATAGCATTTGTGTAGAATAAAAAATTAAATTTTCATTAAAGACTCCATGAATAATAAATTTACGGGAGCATCAGAGTGTTTTAGGCGATAGAGTATGCATGCTCTATGTTAACCAGCAAGATACGAAGAATGGCATAGAATGGAATTTCTCGACATTTGTTAGAACAGTTATGGGCCTTACTATCGGAAAGTCTATTTGTAGTAACCAATTTATTGATCGGATTTTGATGGCCTCAAAGAGACGCTGAAGAAAATAAGCTATCTGTTCTGGTTTGTTCGACATATTTCTAAGACGTAAAGTTTCACTCCGAAGTATAATATTCGCCATGTTAAACAAAATGCTCAATAAATTGTTAGACTCAAGTATCTTTTGGAGCTTCGATAAGTCAGGGTACCTTCGGCACGAGCGCGGCTTCCATGAAAATTACCACTTCAAAAAAGGTTCCAGAGCTCTCATCACCGGGGGGACGTCTGGTATAGGAGAAGCTGCCGCATTGGAGCTCGCAAGTCACGGAGTCGACGTCACAGTGACAGGAAGAAGGATTTACGATTGCAAAGAACTTCTCGATTTTAAAAAGCTCGACTTAAGTGAGTGGTCAGAGTTCGATTCCTTCGTGGGTAACATTCAAGCCATCGATTACTTAGTCCTCAACGCCGGTGGAATGCCAGAGCATTTCCAAACCAATAAAGAGGGAATCGAGCTTCAATTTGCGTCTCAACTTTTCGGACACTACATTCTAGCTAAAAAGTTGTTGGCCGCTAGAAAATTGAAGAAAGGTGCAAGAATCGTCTGGGTAACCAGCGGTGGCATGTATCTGAAGGCCCTCGATATTAAAACCATCTTCAAAAATGCTCATTATGATAAAATCGACAACTACGCCAACGTCAAACGAGCTCAGGTAACTCTGCTCCCCTTCTTTCAACAAGAATTTCCACTTCAACTAGTCACGGCGATGCACCCTGGCTGGGCCGCAACACCTGGTGTGGCGGAGTCTATGCCCAAGTTTTCAAATTTTATGAAAGGCCGTCTACGCTCTCCACTGCAAGGAGCCGACACGATTTTGTGGCTCCTCAGTACAATGAAGGAGACTCCATCAGGAGGATTGTATTTTGATCGTAAAAAAGTTTCTGGGCACTTTTTTAAATTCACTAAAAAAAGTTCCGAGTACGCCCAAGAGCTTCAAGACTTGTTGAAAAAATATTCAGAGAAAGCATAAGCATGGAAAAACTAGAATTAAAAAATGTCTTTTTCCTTGGTGCGACAGGAGGAATTGGTCAGGCCATTATGGACCACCTGTTGGCGGAAAATTCCACTGATGAGTCTGTAGTTTTAGATGCCCCGGCCAAGGCTTATTCTTATATTTATCAAGAGGAAGGGAACTTAGAGCACTCAACTGGAAAGGAAAGAAAACTACCGCTTCCTTTTGATGATGATTCTAATGACTTGAGTAAAGCAAGTCGAACTATTCTTGTCATAGAAGACGATATTCAATTTGCTAAAATTTTATTCAATTTTGCCCATGAGCTTAAATACAACTGCATTATTGGACAAGGAGCAGATGAAGGATTTGAGATGGCACTCGAATACAATCCAGATGCAATTCTACTGGATATGAAACTACCGGATCACATAGGACTCACTGTGCTTGATCGTCTAAAGGAAAATCCTAAGACTCGTCACATACCTGTGCACGTTATGTCAGTAGAAGATTACTCAGAAGCTGTCTTTGAAATGGGGGCGATAGGTTTTATACTTAAGCCATTCAATAGTGATGAAATTAAAAATATTTTTGAAAAACTTGAGGCCAAGTCCTCCCAAAAGATCAAGCGTGTTTTGATTGTTGAAAATGATGAGTTTAAAAGAAAGAGCCTCTCCCGACTAATTGCTGATGAAGGCATTGAAATTATCACGGTGGCGCTGGCCGAAGAAGCGATATTCGAGCTCAAAAAAAATGTCTTTGATTGTATGATCATGAATCCTACCCTTCCAAATATTTCCAGCAATAAACTTCTGGAGCAAATGACTAGTGAAGATCATTATACATTTCCCCCATTAATTGTTTATGCGAAAAATTCCATTTCTCCAAAAGAGGAAGATGACCTGAGAAGGTGTTCAAAATCCACGACCATTAAAATTGCCAGGTCCCAGAAAGTCTAATTAATGAAGTTACATTGCTTCTTCATCGTTCGGTATCCAAAATGTCATTAGAACACAGGCAGATGCTTAAAACGATCAGAGACAGTGAACGCGCTTTTGAAGGAAGAAAAATTCTTCTAGTGGATGATGACATTAGAAACATATTTGCCCTTACCAATGCCCTTGAGCAAAAAGGTGCCACAATTCTTGTTGGGCGAAATGGACATGAAGCTTTGGAGAAGCTTGAGCTAGATCCAAAAATAGACTTAGTTCTCATGGACATCATGATGCCAGGAATGGATGGTCATGAAGCGACTAAAAGAATCAGAAAGCAAAAAAGATTCGCAAAGCTTCCAATCATTGCCTTGACTGCAAAGGCGATGAAAGACGATCGAGAAAAATGCATTAATGCCGGGACCAATGACTATCTCTCTAAGCCAGTTGATCTAGATAAGCTTCTGTCTCTTATTCGAGTTTGGATGCCTAAAAAACAGCTGTTTTGCATGAGCAATAAATAGCCCCCTTAGTAGGAAATATTATGCCTGGATCTAATAATAAAGATAAACTTGAAATTCTGATCGTCGATGACGTGAAAGATAACCTTCTCGCTTTGAGATCATTGCTTGCCAGAGATGATGTGAACATTTCTCAAGCACGTTCTGGTATAGAAGCTCTTGATCTGATGATGAAACATGATTTTAGTCTGGCCTTGCTAGATGTTCAAATGCCTGGCATGGATGGTTTCGAACTGGCAGAACTCATGAGAGGATCGAATAGGACAAAAAACATACCCATTATCTTCGTTACTGCAATTGCAAAAGATCAAAGATATGTCTTTAAAGGTTACGAAAGTGGCGCAGTGGATTTTCTCAGCAAACCTCTTGATCCACATATCGTAAACTGTAAAGTAAACGTGTTTCTGGAACTTCACCAGCAGAAAAAAGAACTTCAAAAAAAAGTCGAAGAGCTCAATCAAATCCAGAACGAACAGACGAAATTATTAATCCTTTTAAATAAGACGAAGGAAGAATTACAGCAAGCTGTCAGTATCAGAGAAGAATTCATGTCAATTGCTGGCCACGAATTGAAGACTCCTCTTACAGCTTTGAAACTTCAAATCCAGGTAAGAAAACGAAACCTTGAGAAAGGAAATGATTCATCATTTACTACCGAAACACTAGCTAAGATGTTTGACTCAGATGATAAGCAAGTAGGACGGCTAACCCGGCTCATTGATGACATGCTTGATATTTCTCGAATAAGTTCGGGAAAACTTTCCATGAACCTTGAAGGCTTCGACTTATGCTCCTTAATCCATGACATCATTGAAAGACACCATGAACTGATTAAGGCGTCAGGTAATCAAATTGAAATTGATTCACATGAACCCATAAATGGAAAATGGGATAAATTTAGAATCGAACAAGTCATTACAAACCTGTTAACAAATGCAATTAGATATGGGGAAGGAAATCCTATTAAAATTAGTATCAGTACTAAACCAGGACGCGCTGTAATTGTCATTAAGGACAACGGTATTGGTATCGTGGAAAAAGACTTAAAACGAATTTTCCAAAGATTTGAACGGGCCACTGAAAAAGAGGTAAGCGGATTAGGTCTTGGCCTCTATATCGTCAGTCAAATCATTGAGGCGCATAAGGGATTTATCCAAGTTGAAAGTCTTCCAGGCAAAGGATCGTCATTCACAATAGACTTACCATTGTCTCCGTAAGCTGGAAGATCTAAGATGCACTCTTATTGATCTCGATAAAACGCTCTTTTGTCATTATAAGAATTTCTTAGCGAAACACTGAAGGTCAGCCTTAAAGGACTGTCGTAATATCGAGTCTTTTATAATTTTAAAACAAACTTGCTTGAACTTACCGAACTCTCTTACTTAGTAAATTTCTGGTGGTCAAGCAACCAGCGAAGAATATCCCTATGAGTAATGATACCTGTCAGGAGAAAATCATTATCAAGAATTGGCAGTGAGTTTATATTTTCATTCAAAAAAACTTCTGCCACATGTCTAAGTGGTGTGCTTTCGCTAGCTGCGAGGATCATTTTTGACATAACCTTATCCAGTCTTATTTCTTTTTCAAAATCAATCATACCCTCAGCGATATCCTTTTTAGAGATAAGGCCCGTGAGTTTAGTGTCAATAATAAGGGGAATGTGATGAATCTTATGCTTAACCATCAATGCTTCAGCATCCTTAATCCTTGCGGCGGGACTTAAGGTAACGAGTTTAGTGGTCATGATATCAATAGCAAAAATATCGTTGGATCTTTCGATATTCTTTTTAGCGACAGTCTCTCCATGGATGAGAGTTTTCTCCATACGGACAGTCACTTTATTGTCGAGATACTGGAATTGGAAAGGAGTTAACTTCCCTTTTACCACGATGTAAAAAGCCATGTTTGATTTTAAAGGCAAAGAGCATTTCAATCCATGACCAAAGTCATGTTTCGAAGTCCTTATCTGTTATCAATATATTATGTGTAAGAGCACTCAACTTGTAATGCCAATCATGTGCCAAGACTACCAGTTTGCCCTTAAAAAAGGACCAACTGGATTCACCTTGGCACGAATAAGCTTGATTAGTTTCTTGAAAGAATTTGGTCTAGCTCTTCATTAATTCTATCAGAGTCTGGCTTTTGAACACTTTCGACTTTTAAGTCCTGTTTGATCTCTACGCACTGGCGGTAATAGCCAAATACTCCGATATCAAAATATTCATTATTGCCATTTACGATTTTGCATTCCTTCTTAGGTTTATAAGAGGATGTTGTTACAGTGTCTTTGAATGACAGAACTTTCTCATATTCACATGAGTAACCTCCAACTCCCTCGTAGTACTCACCATAACTTTTCTTTATTTCATTTTCTGAGACACAGCTTGATTCAATTTTTTTATAAATCGCAACATTGGCCCCTTCATTATAAATCTTTCTGCCCCTAGATTTTCGGGCTTCACTCTTAAAAGGGGTAATTTTAATGAAGTAATCAGGAGCAAGGCCAAGGACATATTCATTGTAGGCCCTAACGTCTTCAGGGCGGTTATATGTTTCAGGAGTTTTTGTCTGACATGATGAACAGAGTATCTTTTTAGAATTTCTAAACCTTTCAGCTTCAAGTGCGTTCCAGCTTCTAAGTTTTGTAACTTCCTCACTTACTTGGTTTGAATAATCATAATCAACTTCATTTACTGTAATCTTATTTTTAGAAAGGCTTTTACTTATAGTTTGAAGCTGGTTTGCGTCCCAATGATTCTTCCTGACCATCACTGTTTGATCACAGAAGGCCTGAGTGCTCACAAAGACCGCAGAGGCGATGAGAGTAGTTTTAAACATGCTATTGTCCCGGTTAAAAGTAATGGCCGCAGCATAGCTGAACCTGGGCAAGCTTCAATCTATAAGCGGGGGGTGTGATACTTTTTATACAGCGCGTCGTCCTATGGTACTTTGAACGTGTAAGATTTATAGACGGGTTCAGGTATGGTTTTAAAGTCAGGGAAAAGCAGCTTGCTCCTGATAGTATCATATGACACTACCAAGCTTATGACTAAGCCTCCCTTTAAACTTACTCCTCGTATTCTAAACTTAGTTTCACAGATTCATGAAACCTTAGGCGAATTAAAAACCTCTATCTTGATAAAGCCTTCAGTAAAACTTCGCAAAGAAAATAAAATCAAAACGGTTAAGCATAGTCTTGCCATTGAAGGCAATGAACTCAGTGAGGAACAAATTACGGCCCTGCTTGAAAAGAAGAAGGTTTCTGGACCCAAAAAGCAAATACAAGAAGTCGTGAATGCTTTAAATCTGTATGAGAAACTGCACGATTTTAATCCTTTAATTGAGAAGGATCTTTTGAAGGCCCATACCCACCTTATGAAGAATTTAATGCTTGAGCCCGGGAAATACAGATCAAAGAATGTAGGAGTTTTAAAAGGATCTAAAATTAGTCGTGTTGCACCTCAGGCTAAATTTGTTCCCGAATTAATGAAAAATCTTTTTGTTTTCTTAAAGTCAGAAGGAGACATGCCTACTCTCATCAAAGGATGCATCTTCCATTACGAACTTAAATTTATCCATCCATTTGAAGATGGAAATGGAAGAATGGGTAGACTCTGGCAACAGTTGATTCTGATGAAGCATTCACCTATCTTTGAATTTGTATCCGTCGAGACGCTTATCCATCAAAAACAGCAAACCTATTACAAAGTATTAGAAGCTTGTGACAAAGCAGGTGACTCCACTCTTTACATTGAGTTCTCTCTTGAGGTCATCCGAGATGTTCTCAAAGAATTTAAGAGTGAATATCGTCCTGCTAGAGGGACATCTCTAGATCGAATAACAGCGGCCTTAGAACTCTTCGGCACAAATGAATTTACACGAAAAGAATATTTAAACCTTCATAAGAATGTTTCGACAGCTACAGGTAGCCGTGATTTAGCAGAAGCGGTTGAAAATGGATTGATTTTAAGGAATGGTGAAAAGTCTTTAGCTGTTTATAAAAGAAGCCCCTAAAGAGCTTAAATTTTTAGAGGCTTCGATCAAAAACAAGCCACTTTAAGCCATACGTGTGAATGTCCAGGACTGGCAAATCTACACACTCACCTTGCGAAACCGTACGGTTAATAGTACTGTTCTGTTACGAGGTGAATTATGGAAAGAACCAGTGCCGACGACTTCCGCTCAAACTTAAAAGAATGGATGGAATCAGCCAGAAGCGAACCGATTAAAATTACCAGAAAAACTGGTGAAGCTTTCGTTCTCATAAATGCCGAGGAATTTGAAAGAATCCAAATTGAACTTGCCTCTCTCCGCGGTGTTGCCCAAGGCCTTAGTGATGTCATATCTGGAAAAGTGAAGAAATCTCAATCGAAATCAACGGATAGTGCGATTCAGAAGGCCAAGGATAGAGTACTTAGTAAGAAAAATAAGAAGGCCGTTAGCTAATGTCCCAGTTTACAATTCTTGAAACTGATAAGTTCCTTTCCGATGTGGAAGACTCCGCCGTATGGATTCTTGAATCTAATTTAGAGTTTTCTGAAGATTTTGCAGTTCGGAAAGTTGATGAATTCCAGGAAGAGATCGAGGCCGTGAAGGAAAGACTTCAGAGCTATCCTGAGTCAGGTGAATCGGATGATATCAAAGGCGTGAGAAAACTTCCCATTTATAATGGTCGGTACTCACTGAAATGGATTGTTCAAATTCCGAATAAATCCATCATTCTAATTGCTCTTTCAGATTCAAAATATCCTAAGGCCCTTCGAAACATTCAGCTTAAAGATTTTTAACAACCTATAAGAGGGACTCGTTCCGAACCCCCAGAAATTAGAAATTTAGATCAAAATTAAGCCACTCTGGCCATATCTGTGAAAGGTTCTGAAGGCCTATGACAGGATCAACTACCCGTTTGCGTCCTGGTGGATTCTTTCTACTGCTTTGAAGAAAACATTAAGATTCACATTCTCATGAGCAAACATTCTGTGAAGCGTTTGTCTGGTAGTTCCGATGGCTTCTGCAAATTGCTCTTGGCTATTGTACTTTGAACTATTGGCGATATAGGCAGAAATTAAATCAGTGCTCGCAGAAATATCGCCCTCTTTTACAAAGTTCGCAATCTCATCAATGATGAACTGAGGATTTCTGAATTTTTCTTTAATGCTCATTCTCTTTGCTTCAGTAGACCCTTTCGAATTCTCTATTTTTTTAGCCAAACTCATGAGTCCTCCTTATTTGCTCGAATCGTACTTAATGTTTTCAGTAACGACTTGATATTTTTTCAAAGCACTTTTCGCAGTTCTAATTGCCTTATCTTGCTCTTTTCCTTTGCCACTTCCGAGAAAAAGTAATGTTATCCTTCCACCCTCATTTTCAATCACAGCAAAATATAACCTCAAGCCATTTCCCCACTTCTTTTCATAAAGACCGTCTTTCAGATCTTTAGCATTGGTAACAAGGCCTTCGTTTTCAATCTTTGCCTTAGCTGCTTCAATTCTCGTGGCCTGACTTCCGTCAAACTCCCAATCAGCATAGTTCGGATCCTCTTCAATCACTTTAGGTACTTCTGCTGTGAAAGTATCATCACTAGCCATATCGTCTCCAGTGTACTATATAATTAACACATGTAACACAAACTTTACTTTTTACATAAAAAATCAAGCACTTGTCATCACGTCTGGAAGCATCGCGACACCATTCTCCGTAAAAACAAGCGGTTGGTAGCGTCTTCCACCCTTGCCTTTCTTTGAGGTCGCAAATTGCGACCTCAAAGACTCATACTCTTCTGGACTGAGTTGAAATATGAAGTCTTCAGGAAATCTTTCAAGATTTCTGTTCACTGGCTCATTTAATCGCTTTGTTTCTACCCCATACAGCTCTGCCAAATCAGAATCCAGCATGACCTTCTGCCCTCTGAATACATAAATCATCTCTTCAATTTTCACGAAGCTCATTTCACTCATACATCCTCCAAATTTTGAAGCTTAAAATATAGTGGAGTGGATCTCAAAAAAAATCGTAGTGATAAGAAGGAATTTTTCTCTTAGGATAAAAAAAAGGGCCAGATTTCTCCGGCCCTTCAAAAGTCTTTTGTATGATCTACTAAGTTATTCAAACCAACAGTAAAGAGCTGAGTTGGTTCCGTGTATTGGTGAAACATAAGCTGTGTGATTCCAGAAAGGAAAAGTAACACTACTTTCTTCAGTCACGTCATATTCAGGAAGAGTAAAAGTATGATTTAAAATTTCCGTTGAAACAGAATAATAAATAGTAGAAATCACTTTGGGATGACTTACTTCCAATACAACTTCACCATTCACAACAGCCTTGCGTACAACATCAGTTCTCTCTGGCCAGTTCTCTGAGGGATATTGACCATAGCCACATGTAAGTTCGCTCGCAAATGAAGAAACAGAAGTCATGGCCACAATAAGTGCAATAAAAAATTTCATAAGAGCCTCCGGAGTCATTATTTTTTTCTAAACTAGATCAATAGACAGACTGATTATTTTCCGCAGGTAACTTTGGAAACCCTGTTTTCTCTCCCATGGCGTGCCACTACTGCTTGTAGATTTCGATCAACAAAAACAAAATTATCAATCACATCATAATTGTAACTTCTTCTGATTACTTTCTTAAAGTCGGTGAGAGCACAAATGGCGCGAGAACTAAATTGATTATTAGCAAAAGCGTAAAGAGCACCATCCACTTTCACACGTGGTGACAGGACTGTTATCGTCCCGTCATAATTTGCTTCAAACTTCGCATCTAAACCATCGTCATATTTAAGAATCAAAGTCTGTTCGGCTGAAAAAACAGATGAGACCGATAAAAGCAAAAATAAAGGAAGAGTCTTAAATAAAAGTGCCATTTTATCTCCTAGAATAATTAAAATTTTCTTCATTAGATCAACACGAAAGAAGTCCGACAACTTAATAAAACTTACTCGTAGGAAGCAAAAAGCCCCTGAAGAACTTAAATCTTCAGAGGCTTCTTTACTATCGGCTTGGAGGATTCGTTCCGAATCTAGCCCATTTCAATACTTAAAATAGAATTAAGCCATTTTAAGCCACAGCTCTGAAGGCCTGAGACAGTGGCAGACATCTTGAACTGTCGCTATTTAATTCCATTCCAATGGTCACAAATGCTACTTACAAAGAATGTCTTTAAAGAATGGAGCATCATGTAAAAGCTCTCTCAAGGGGCCCATGCTTGCTTCAGCTACTAACAAGCTATGAAGGTCTTTTTGTTCGAACTCATCCATATTTTTACAATAACCACTAAGCTT
>CAMDDI010000084.1 GCA_945890905.1 Bacteriovorax stolpii | reverse complement strand
GATGTTACTTTCCCTATAGTGACAGTAACGACCCCTTATCCAGGAGCAGGACCAAGAGAAGTTGAAACTTTAGTTTCTAAAATTTTTGAGGAAGAATTTGCCACAATCTCTGGTGTGAAAACCATCCGTTCTAAAAACCAAGAGGGTGTATCAATTGTGATCACCGAGTTTACTTTTTCCACAGATATCAAATATGCCGAGCAACAAATCCGTGACAAGGTGAGTTCTGCAAGGGCCAAGCTCCCCGATGATATTGATGAGCCTACTATCCGTCGGGTTGATCCTTCAGATCAGCCTATTGTGACTATTGCGTTGACCGCAAATCTCTCTGAAGCTGAACTCTACGATTTGGCCAATCTCACTGTGAAGCCTAAAATGGAGCAGATTAACCAAGTGGGTCTGGTTGAAATTATTGGTGGTCGAAAGCGTGAAATCCGGGTGGATTTAAATCTAGACAAAATGAAATTCCGGCAGGTTTCAGCAATTCAAGTTTCCGATGCATTGGGGCGAGCAGGTCAAAACATTCCTTCCGGGAAAATTGACGTTTCTGCGAAGAAGGAAACAGTTTTCAGAACAGTAGGGGAATTTCAATCCATTGATGAAATTAAAAACACCATCATTCAGTTTTTTGGTAACGATGTGCCAGTGATCTTATCCGATGTGGCCAATGTTCATGAAGGCCTTGTGGATGAAAAGAACGTGGCATTTGTAAATGGTAAGCGCTCACTTTCTATTGATATATATCGTCAGACAGGGGCCAACACCGTTGAAGTAGCAGATAACGTGGTTAAGCAAGTTGAGAAACTCAATGCCCTCCTTTCAAAAGAAAAAGTAAAATCAAATCTCACTATCGTGCGGGATGGATCAAAGGCGATTAAAGATAACTTATATGATGTGCAAGAATCCATCATCATCGGGATTGTGTTAACAATTGTGGTGGTGTTCTTTTTCCTAGGCTCTTTCCGCTCCACCATCATCACTGGTCTTGCTCTGCCTAACTCACTTTTGGGTGCTTTTATTCTCCTGGCCGTTGCGGGTTATACTATTAACGTAATGTCTTTACTTGCTCTCTCACTGGCGGTGGGTCTCTTAATTGATGATGCCATTGTGGTGCGGGAAAACATTTTCCGGCATCTTGAAATGGGTAAAGATCCTCGCACTGCTGCCATCGAAGGGACTAAAGAAGTGATGCTTGCAGTAATTGCCACCACACTTACAGTTATCGCAGTGTTTGGTCCCATTGCCTTTATTTCAGGGGTGGTAGGTCAGTTCTTGAAACAATTCGGGATGACGGTGTGTTTTGCACTTATCATTTCTTTGTTTGATGCCATTACCATTGCTCCTATGATGTCTGCATACTTCGCTGGAAAAATTGTTCCTCACGGGGAAAAACCAATAGGGAATTCATTCTACGATAAAACCATTGGGAAAGTTCTGTTCGGCTTTAATAAGTTTCAAGATAAACTCGAAGACATTTATGTGGGTGTCCTTAAAGTCACTCTCAATCACCCTATGAAGATTATTCTCTCGGGGGTTTTGATTTTTGTCCTGAGCATTTTCTCTTTGAAATTTGTTCCAAAAACATTTATTGCTGCTCAAGATAATGGTGAGTTCTCAGTAAGGCTTGATCTTCCGCCGGGATCTAGCCTAAGTGAAATGGAGCGCGTCTCATTAGAAGTGGATCAAATTATCCGCCAGCATCCTGAAGTTTCAGTGAGTGTATTAACAGTGGGGACTAAAGAGGGGGAGGCCAATAAGGCAAATTTCTACGTACGACTTGTTCCTTCTAAGCAGAGAAAAATAAATACTATTGTGATGAAAGATATCATCCGAAAGGAAGTCAAGCCTTATGCCTTCGCCAATATTTCTGTAGGAGATTTCGATCAAGTGGCCGCTGGTCAGCGTCCTTTCAATGTGAATATTTTGGGTAACGATGAAAAAGAATTAGAACGAATTTCTACTGCAGTGTTTGCTAAACTCAAAGATCATCCGGCCTTAACCGGTGTGGATTTAAGTTACCGACCTGGAAAACCAGAATTCCAAGTTCTCCCCGATCGTGAAAAGGCTGAAAGCTTAGGAATTTCAACCAACGTTCTAGGTCTTGAGCTTCGTACTTTGATGGAAGGGCAAAAACCAGCAGTTTATCGTCTGAATGGTGAAGAGTATGACATTCGTGTGCGACTTCAAGAAGATCAGCGAAACCTTCAGAAAGAATTTAGCCGTCTCTCGATTCCTAATATTAATAACCGTTTGATACCACTCTCTGCGGTAGTGAAAGGATTAGAGACCACCGGTCCTGCGAATATTACCCGTCAAGATCGCGGACGCTATTATCAAATTTCAGCGGATATCGCTCCTAATGGCCCGGGTATGGGTGGGGCCATGGATGATGTGACAAAGATCTTTGCCAATGATGTAAAACTTCCCGAAGGCATGAGTTATAAATTCTCAGGTCAAGCAGAAAACTTTGGAGAGATGATTGGAAGTATGGCCCTGGCCTCAGGTCTGGGAATTATTTTCATCTATCTTGTGCTTGCCTCTCTCTACGAATCTTTTGTAACTCCGTTTACCATCATGCTGGTTTTACCTCTGGCCATCTGTGGAGCTTTCTACGCCTTGGCCATTACCGGAGCGAGCTTGGATCTTTTCTCGATGATTGGTTGTATTATGCTCTTAGGTGTAGCGACTAAAAACTCCATTATCTTGGTGGATTATACAAATCAGCAAGTCGAGCAGGGGATGAATCTGCGGGAAGCAATTCTTCTTGCAGGGAAAAATCGTCTTCGTCCCATTCTTATGACTTCATTTGCTTTGATCGCTGGATTTATTCCCATTGCCGTTGGTCTCAACGAAGCTTCTAAACAACGAACCAGTATGGGGATTGCTTTGATTGGTGGTTTGATCAGCTCAACTCTTTTGACTTTGATTATCGTCCCTGCTGCATACACTTACATTGAAAGATTCCGACTTTTCATCAACAAGGTTTTCAGTAAACTCTTTGGTGGTACGGATGAGGCCAAAAAATTATGAGTACTTCAGAATTATCTGCAAAATTTAATGAGAAAGATACACGTCAACGAATCATTGAGGCGAGTATCTACCTTTTTGGTCTTAAAGGTTATGCTGGCTCCTCAACGCGAGAAATTGCGAAAATGGCCGGAGTGAACATTGCTTCCTTGAATTATCATTTTCGAAGTAAGCAAAATCTTTTGCAGGAAGTGACATCTCACGTGATTGAAGAATTCAAACTCCGCATACAGGCTTTGGTAAAAGAGGACACTGTTAATACCGCTGATTATGCAAAGAGTGTTTATAACGCTTTGACTGAAGATGGTGGATTAAAATGTCTCAATCAGTTTAAACTTTTTTTAGATGCTGAAAGTTATCCAGGGGAGCTTGATCCTTACCCCATCGGTTTTGAGCAGATATCGGTTTTCTTAGACCGCGACCTTAATAAAGCGGTTCCAGTGTCTGAGAAGCTGTGGGCCAATAGTATTATCTTCACCTATATAGTTCACATGGCCGTGATGTCTGCATCAAGCTTAGGAAAGAGGCACATGGAGAAGTATCTGCCACTAAAACGTGACTCAGTTCCTTTGTATTTAGAGGAACTCGTTGAAACGGTTATACGTGATTTAAATCAACGGTATAACTAAGTTAAATAAAGTTTAGCCCCAAGAAACTTGCCCAGGGGCAAAAACATGCTAAAATTTGAGCATGAAACACAAGCCGGTCATTTACCGAATCCTCTCGGTTCTCTTTCTTATCGAGCCTCTTATTAAGGTGCTGTATTTTAAGATCATCACAGATTTTGATCTCTCTATTATTTTATCGAATTTAAGTGAGCGGGGAAATTTTAGAGAAGTTTTCGATTTTTGGTTAGTCTTTCCTATCGCGGGCCTTATGCTTATCCGTGTCCGCAAATGGACTTACTTCGCATTCTTGGCCCTCTTAGGGTATTTGTTCTTTAGCATCATGACCTATGAGCAATTTACCTGGCCCTATAACTCAGATTCACCACTGTTCTATCACTACCTCATTGTGTTTCTCTCGATTGCTGCTTTCACTTATTTTCTTATACCTGCAGTTCGTGAGCCTTTCTTTAATCGCAAGCTTCGTTGGTGGGAAAATAAGCCAAGATACAAGGCCTTAATCCCGGGAAAGGTTAAAACTGCTAAAACAACTTTCGACACTGAGTTGATGGATATTTCTCAAACAGGTGCATTCTTAAAAGATTCAGAGCTGCTTATTTTGGGAGATGTCTATCAACTTGATTGTGAGTATGAGGGTATTATGCTGAATATTCCTTTTGAAGTAGTGTCTAAACACATGGTTTCAAGACAAGTTGGGTTTGGTATTCAGTTTAAACCTCAATCTCTTTTCCAAAAGATTCGTGTGTTTAAACTTATCAAGAAATTACGCTCCAACGGTAATCTATAATAAGTACGTCCCTTAGGTGCCTCTTAGGGATAACTTCATTCGATGTGCATCTGGGTAAATGATACGATCTCCTTGATCAACAAAGGAGATCTTTATGTCCATCATTGTGAATCGCAATAAACCTCTTACGAACCAAGTTAAATCTGATTCCCACGATCTGTATAATCCTCCTCAAATGGTGAGTATGGATATTGGATTCATCATGCTTTTTCTGGGGATCACCGGAGTTATAGTTCCTACGTTCCTGGGACTGGCCTTGAGTCCTATGCACTGTTTTGTTCTGTGTGCTTCAGCTGTTTTGGCCATTTGGAGTGGATACTTAAATAATAGACGAAAAGCTTTCTTCATTAATTTTGCTTTGGCCGTTTTTTTTACATTGAATGCTTTGGCCGGGATAATTCTCGGAGGAAGAGCGGATATGATTTTGAAAGTCATGCCAGGATTTTTGGAACTGACTTCCATTGATCATGTTCTTCATGGAGTGTTAGCTTTAGCATTTTTTAGTGAAGCTATTGCTTGGCGGATATATTTAAGAAAGGATGGCCCTCATCATTTACGATCAGAAAACACAGCAATCTAAACTCAACCAACTGCGGGCCTGGAGCAAACTGATGGATTCTCAGTTTGAAGGTCCGCTAGGTTTTAAATTCGGCATCGACGCGATTATTGGACTCATTCCTTTTGTTGGAGATTTCGCCACCACAGGTTTTTCTTTATATCTTGTTTTTCAGGCCGCACGTTTTAATTGTTCTAGCTCCACATTGCTCAGGATGGGATTAAACGTGATGATTGATAATCTCATCGATATGCTGCCATTTATTGGTAATCTCTTCGATTTTTGGTGGAAATCAAACGATAAGAATATGGCCTTGCTAGAAGCTCATCTCCAAAATTCGCAAGAGTTGGGAAGCCAGTCTCGCATGATACTCACCTTAATCTGTTTTATTCTCGTGGGTTTTATTTCTCTCTCTGCTTACTTCTCCTACTGGGTGATTGCTTCACTTTATCAATTTTTGCAATCCGCTTAACACTACCTTTCTATGACCAGCTTAAAGTTGATAGGCACAGTGTTGTGCCTTTGCTGAAAATATAAAAATTGAAGGATGTTGCACCCGCCAGGAATCGAGTAGCTGGAGAAATTTTAAATGCTTCTCAAAGCTCTGGGAACAGCTCCCAATAATCTCTCTCTCATTTTTTCGGGGAACGTTAGTTATTCTTTTAGAGAATGAAGTTGTGTTTTTACACCACTTGAAATCTGACGGTAGTGAGGAACTGCTTGGGCGCAGGCCACTTGTTCCAGAGAGCGCGCCAGAGTATTTCCAGGTTGAGAGACCTTTTGAATGACCCGCGCTACATGCCGTTGAACCACACAGCTTTTATACCAAGATTGAGAATAACTTTTTCCTGAGAAATCTTCAAAGTATACTCTTCGAGTTCCTTCTTTTACGACCCCACCCCAGTGCAAAGCTTCAATGAGATCCAACGGATTTAATGCAGGATACTCACTAGGATTTATTCTGAAGTAGTGTTCAAGAAGTTTTGACTGAGCAGGACCAGCGTTATACATGGCCACAGCTAGAAGCCATCCGGTGTGAAGTGGATAATACTTTGTGGAATAACTTGTTTGGCAACGGCGGGAGAAAGTTTGTCCTGGAGAATAAGTTTCAGCATTTCTCAAAGGGGCCGGAACAAATTGGGAAAAGAGGCGCTTTAATGTTTGAGCTTTGAAACTAATTCCTAAATTCACATCCTGGCAGTTATTAATAAAAGAGTTTACGGCCTTAAACTTCAATGCTTGATTCGCAGCTGTGTCAGCTGGCCATTGAGGGAGAATTTCATTCAGTGTTATCCCAGAAAAATCCGTCGAAGTGAGGCGATATTCAGGTCGACCTTGAAGGCGTCCAACAGCAATTTCATAAAAAGGTGACATCAGTGAAGAGTTAAGTTGGGCACATGCGATTTGTGGCCAGCCTAAACGCTCTCTATCACTCAAGCTGAGGGTTTTGAGCGACTCACACCATTCTTGAATATTGAGCTGGGCCATACCGCAGGAAAAATTTCCTCCATCTTCAGCAATACCCAATGTGGCCATAAGAGACTCTTGAATAAGAGCTCCGACCAGAACTTGGGGAGGAATTTGGAGTTTCTGTGAAGAATTAAGAATTGCCTGTAGTTTTTCGGTGGTTTTTTTACCACCATCCACAGTCATCCATGAGAGTTGAATTTGAAGAGGGGTGAAACTTCCTGGATACATCTCTTCCCTGCGAAGAGCTTCAGTACTTCGGCAAAGAATTAAATCCTTTGACCACTCGGTATTCCAGCGTTTTTTTTCTTCTTCGCTCATACCTAATGGAAAATCAACGAATGGATTCTTAACATTTTCTAGATTTAAGCAGGTCACCCCTTTAGGCAGACTTTCTTCAGGGCATAAAACTGCAGGATTTTCCCAACCACTCAAAGCGTTGAAGGAGGTGAGAAGAAGTGCAGAAATGAGGACGAGTTTGGTATTTTTCATATGGGTTAATTTCTACCATTGAGTTTTATGACTCGACAAGTCTTTTATAGGTTTATCACTTTCAAACTCTAACATTTGGGCTATATTTTGAAGCATCTTTAATTGAGGACAAATTATGACATGGAACGCAGACCCAATTATCTTTAGTGTCGGTTCATTCTCTCTTCGTTGGTACAGTCTCATGTTCGTAGTGGGATTTATGTTGGGGGATCTTTACGTAAAGAAAGTATTTGTTAAATATAAAAAAGATCCTGAAATCGTCTCAAACCTAACTTCGTATCTCATCATTGGTACCATCGTGGGCTCCCGTCTAGTTCACTGTGTTTTTTATGATCCTCAATACTATTTACAGCATCCCCTTGAAGTCTTGATGGTGTGGCAAGGTGGTCTGGCCAGTCATGGCGGATACATGGGTGTGATTATTGCTGCTGCTCTGTTTTTAAGAAAACATAGAGACATTGATTTTTTCTGGTTAATGGATGTTCTGGCTGGCCCTTGTTTATTTGTGGGAGGACTCATTCGTTTGGGAAATCTTATGAACTCAGAGATTTATGGAAAAGTTACCGATGTTCCTTGGGCCTTTGTGTTTGAAAATGTTGATCTCTTCCCACGTCATCCTTCCCAGCTCTATGAATCCGCTGGATACTTCACCATCGCTTTTATTTTGCACAGTCTGCTTCGTTACAAGTTTGATCAAATGATCAAAGGCTCTATTCTTTGCGTGGCCATTGTACTGAGTTTTGTTTTCCGCTACTTAATCGAATTTACAAAAGATGAGCAGTCGACCTTAACTGACTCGGCAAATTTCAATATGGGCCAACTTCTGAGCTTGGCCTTCGCTCTCTTTGGAGTGGCCTTGTTTTTTTACATCAGAAAACGCGCGCAGGTAAAACATGTCTCAATTAAATAAACCTTTAAGAGTGGGGGATCTCACTCTTCCTAATCGTATTATTTTTGCTCCACTCACTCGCGCTCGCACTGAAGATGAAAGAAGAATTCCTAATGCCTTGATGGCCGAATATTATTCTCAGAGAGTATCTGCGGGAATGATGATCACAGAAGCCACGAGTATCACTCCTATGGGTGTGGGGTATGCTAACACTCCCGGCATTTGGTCTGAAGAGCAAGTGGAAGGCTGGAAGCTTGTGACAAAGAGTGTTCACGCTCAAGGTGGACTGATTCTTATGCAATTGTGGCATGTGGGAAGAATTTCTGATCCTGTTTTTCTAAATGGTCAATCACCAGTCGCCCCGAGTGCTATTAGGCCCAAAGGCCATGTGAGTTTAGTGCGTCCCATGAAAGAGTATGAAACTCCCCGCGCTCTCACCCTGTCTGAAATTTCTGAAATTGTGGAAGCATACCGCAAAGGTGCTCAGAACGCTAAACGTGCGGGCTTTGATGGAGTTGAAATACACGGAGCAAATGGATATTTGCTGGATCAATTTCTGCAAGATGGATCAAACCATAGGACAGATCAATATGGTGGCACATTGGAGAACCGCGCGCGCCTCATGCTTGAAGTCACCGATGCTGTGATTAGTGTCTGGGGAGCAGGTAGAGTGGGCATGCATTTAGCTCCTCGTGGGGACGCTCATGATATGGGAGACTCTCACCGTGAGCAGACTTTTACTTACGTGGCAGAGGCCCTTGGAAAAAGAAAAATTGCTTTCATCTGTGCCCGAGAATATCAGGGGCCAGATAGTTTAGGGCCAAAACTTAAAAAAGCTTTTGGTGGTGTTTATATTGCGAATGAAAAATTCAACGCTGTCACGGCCAATGCCATAATTGAAGCAGGGGACGCAGATGCGGTGGCCTTTGGTGTGCCTTTTCTGGCCAATCCAGATTTACCAAAGCGCTTGTTAGAAAACTTACCCCTCAATACTCCAGACAATACAACATTTTATGCTTCCGGGGCCAAAGGCTATACCGACTATCCCTTTGCGCACTAAAGTTTAAGCATTGATCATCCTACACGTCGTGATGATTCCAGAAGAGCGCAGTCAGGTCAGGCTGCCCCATCTAGCGGATCAATTCAGAGGTAAATTAAATATTTTTTTTGATCCGTGAAATTCTCACTTCGCCTTTAGCCCCGATGAATTTGATTTCATCGCTTTCACTTGAATAATCAATTCGCTTCACTGATTTTTCCGGCAAGTTCAATTTTCGCACAGGATTTTGAGACTTTGAATTAAGATTGAATACCAAAATAGAATCACCTGATGAATTCAACATAAAAAGTTCTTGATGATGTGGATCGATACTTAAAAATTCTCCATTCACTCCATCCACACTGCGGATAAGACCAAGTTTCTTTTTACCTTCGACACCAAAGAAGTTGGCCTCTCGAGAAAATACGACTAAATCATGATTTTGCTTATTCAAAGCAATGACTTCCTGACGAACAGAATTAATCACTAGATCATGGGCACCGTCGAGTTCTTTGGCCTTGAGTACTCTTTTCGGTGCTATGTTTCCAGTGATCGTGGAAGAAAAGAAAAGAATGTCACCAGATTTATCTAACACTGCGATCTCTTTATTGACTTCATCAATGGCCAGAGCAACAACTTCTGTGATCAGAGTGGAGCTTCCAGCAATGATATTTTGTAATCCAATCCTGGCACTTGGATCTTTGATGAAAACAATATTGCGATATCCATAGGCGGAGAATTTTCCACCATTGGATTTTTTGATGGCCGCAGGATTTGCTGCACTCAAAAAAAGATTGAAGCATTCAAAAGGAAGATAATCTCTGCCTTGGCCGTTACCAAAATTGCGTCCTTCTTTTTCACACTGTTCTAGTTGCGCCTCATTGGCCAAAACTTGAGCTGAGAGAAGTGAAAAAGTGAGAGCATAAAGCAGAATTTTCATGGGACTGATCCTGTAATGGTATTAGTTGTGGATCCACCAGAAGTCGCTGAAACAGAAATAAGAGTTGAGTAAGAGCCTGTGGTTAAGAAGGCCCCGAGGAAAGTATATTGAATAGTACAAGATGCTCCGGCCCCAATAATGTTTCCGGTACAATTATCCGTTCCGATTAACCATGCAGCAGTATTCCCACCTGACAAAGATACGCTTAAGGATGAAGAATTTCCTTCTCCAATATTTTTCACCGTGTAGGTGTGGGTAATGTTGGTTGAAGTGCTTCCGTAACTATCTGGGTTCGGAGGATTAGGACTTACAGTTCCTGTTTGAAAAGCGAGCACAGGGATAGAGGTGTAAGTATAGACAGCTCCTGACACGGCAGCTTGAGTATCTGCATTGGTGACTGTGATGGCAACAGCTCCACCTGCGTGAGAGGGAGTGGTACAAGTAATGCTGGTACTTGAGACCACTGTAGGAGAGATACACGCCGAACCATCAATACTCACAGTGGCCCCTGTGTAGAAACCGGTACCAGTAATTGTTATAGCTGTCCCACCGGCCTGAAGACCAGAAACTGGAGAGACACTCAAAAAAGTTGGCGCAGCTCTATAAGTATATGCAGAGGCCAAAACTCCGGCCTGTCCATCAGTATTGGTGAGAATTGCAGTTGCAACTCCCGCAGCATTAGCACCAGTGGTACAAATCACTGAAGTGGCACTCACACTTATCACCGTACAGGCCACTCCGCCAACTGTCACAGTGGGAGCTGCAATAAATCCAGTTCCAGTAATGGTGATATTTGTTCCACCCAAAACATCACCACTATTTGGCGAGACGCTGCTGATGGTTGGAGGGGCCCTATATGTGAATGCTGAAAGAAGATTTCCTACTTGAGTATCTGGATTAGTCACTGAAAGAGTATAAGTACCAGCGGCTTTGGCCACGGTAGTACAAGTGATCGAGGTAGAAGTTACAACTGTGACGCTCGCGCATGTTGTTCCGCTAATGGTTACAGTGGGTGAACCATAGAATCCAGTCCCTGTAATGGTGAGTGCTGTTCCTCCAGTAAGCGGACCTAGAGCAGGAGAAATAGAAGTCACTGTAGGTGCTCCACGATAAGTGAAGACAGCGCCCAGTGTTCCTGGTTGGCCATCAGAATTGGTGACAGTGATAGCATAGACTCCTGCTGCTTTAGCAGGGGAGACGCAGGTCATAGAAGTGGCACTGGTAAATGTTGAAGTCGTACAATTAGTTCCACCAATACTGATCACTGCACCTGTGACAAAGCCAGTACCAGTGAGAACAATCGAAGTTCCTCCGGCAATTGGTCCTGAAGTAGTGGCAATAGAAGCTATGGTTGGGGCTGCTCGGTAAGTATAAGCATTGGTCATGGAACCAGTCTGAGTATCAGAGTTTGTCACAACAATAGGATAACTTGCAGCTGCTTTAGCAGGAGTCACACAAGTCATCGTAGTGAGAGAAGTCACAGTAGGAGAAGTACAGGCCGTTCCACCCACAGTGGCCGTGGCCCCGGAAATAAGATTGTTGCCAGTAATAGTAATCGTTGTTCCACCGGCGATGGCACCAATATTAGGAGAGACACTGGTCACAGTGGGAGCTGCTTTATAAGTATAGACACCACTGATTGATCCCACTTGAGTGTCAGGATTAGTGATTGTCATATCATAAACACCGGCCGCTTTGGCAGGAGTAATACAAGTGAGACTCACTGAAGATACAAAAGTCGTGGCACAAGTTGTTCCACTCATTCTAAGAACAGCACCAGTGACAAAATTTGTACCGGTCACAGTAATCACTGTTCCACCCGCAATAGCACCAGCACTTGGACTCACACTCGTAATAGTTGGAGGACCTTGATAAGTGTATCCGCTTCCAAGAGTTCCTGTTTGAGTATCAGTATTGGTGACAACAACTGCTTTAGCACCTGATGTAGAAGTAGGAACAACACAGGTCATGCTGGTTGAACTAATCACAGTAGGAGATGTACAAGCAAGTCCACCAACTGTAACTGTGGCACCAACGAAGAATCCCGTACCCGTGAGAGTAATGGTAGCACCACCAGCAAGAGCTCCCGTACTAGGAGATACAGTTGTAACAGTGGGAGCAAGAAGATAAATAAATCCAGTGGCAAGAGTGGCACTCTGAGTATCGGGATGAATCACGGTAATTGTTTTAGGCCCTGAAGTCACTGAAAGGGGTGTGCGACAAGTATAAGTTGTAGCACCTACAAAAGTGACTAACGTACATGGATTAGAACCAATATTAATCGTGGCACCTGTTACAAACCCCGCACCAGTGATCGTAATATCGGTACCGCCACCAATAGGGCCGAATGTCGGAGTGGAGCTAAAAACCTGAGGACCATTTTGATAAGTAAAAGTTCCACCAGTTCCAGTTTGGGCATCGATATTGGTCACAGTGGCCGACACAGCTCCGGCAGCGTGAGCAGCTGTAATACAAGTCATGCTCGTCGCATTTAAAACGGTTGGACTCGTACATGGATTTCCACCAACTGAAACTGTAGCACCAGCAAAAAACTGAGTACCAGTTAACGTCACAGTCGTGCCGCCTGCAAGAGATCCACCAATCGGAGCGATAGAAGTTACAGTAGGAGCATCAAGATAAGTGTACCCAGGAGTTTTAGTTCCTGTTTGACCGTCTACGTTAGTGACTGTCATGATTTCTGCACCAGCAGCGTGAGGAGCAGCAGTACAGGTAATTGAAGTTGAAGTTACGGTCGTCACAGCACAAGCACCACCACCGATATCAACCGTGGCTCCTGCAATGAAACCAGTTCCAGTGATGGTAAGAG